>JAUNTY010000009.1 GCA_030538415.1 Neisseria sp.
GGTTTGAGCTGAAGCGTTGCTTCAGACTGGGCACCCGCCTGCGCGGGTGCGACGGATATTATTTTTTGCAAAGGTCTCAGGCCGTCTGAAACACAGCTTTCAGACGGCCTTTGGCTTTACCCATTCATGCCGTCAAAAACCGCCGCAATACCTGCGTAAACCCTGCATCTGCTTCGATATTGGCAATATGCGAGGCATCGAGCAGGGTTAATTGCGCCCCGGCTATCTGCGTTTGCAGCCATTCGGCATCGGCTACGGTGGTGACGGGGTCGGCGCGGCCGCCGATGATTAAGGTCGGTACGCCGATTTGCGACACTTCGCCACGCAGGTCGGCGGCGGCGAGGGCTTCGCAGCAGGCGGCGTAGCCTGCGGGGGATTGGGCGGCCAGTTTGCCGCTCAAGTCGGCCACGGTTTGCGGCCGGGCGACGGTAAAACCGTCGGTAAACCAGCGTGAGGCGGCGCTGGCGGCGATGTCGGCCAAACCTTGTTGGCGCACCGAGTCGGCGCGTTGCTGCCAGGCTTCGGTGTTGCCGATTTTGGCGGCGGTGTTGCTGATAATGAGTTTGTCGAACCGCTGCGGGGCGTGGATGCCGAGCCATTGTCCGGTCAGCCCGCCCATCGAGATACCGCAAAAATGGGCGCGTTCGACGGCGGCGGCATTCAACACATCGATCACGTCCGCGCCCAAGTCGGCCAGGGTATAGCTGCCCTGCGGGACTTCGGACTGCCCGTGGCCGCGGCTGTCGTAGGCGATAAGGTAAAAATCGTCTTGCAGGGCGTTGATTTGCGGCTGCCACATGCTGTGGTCGGTGCCGAGCGAGTTGGAAAAAATCAAGGCGGGGCGGGCAGGGTCGCCGTAGGTTTGGTAAAACAATCTGCCGCGCGGGCCGGCTGCATAGGCCATCTGAATACTCCTTGTCGGTGATTAAATCGGTTTTGCAAACGATATGGGCTTGGCGGATGGGCGGAATCATGCGGCGGGCGGCAAAACGAGCTAAGGCTGCATGATTCGGTAACGTGTGTTTGGGATAAGCAAGTGAAATAGCTTTTGATGTTCAGAAATGTATTTCTCCCGGAGGCAGGCAGAATCCGCAAAGATTCGTCATTAGCTTCGCAAGTTCGCTACGCTACCCCGCGCAGGCTGGAATCCAGAAGCCTGACATTTCCGCAATGTTTTCAAGATTTCTGAAAACCGACGACTGGATTCCCGCCTGCGCGGGAATGACGAAAATCGGCGATTTTCTGTCTGCGGGGTGGCTATACTTTTGAAAAAATAAAAATATCTGAAATGCTTATCTCGAACGCACGTTCCGTATTCATCCGCTATACCCGTTCGATAATCAAGGCGATGCCTTGTCCCACGCCGATGCACATGGTGCAGAGGGCGTAGCGGCCGCCGCGCCGTTCCAGCTCATACAGCGCGGTGGTTACCAGCCTTGCGCCCGATGCGCCGAGCGGATGACCCAAGGCAATCGCGCCGCCGTTGGGGTTGATGTGTTCGGCGTTGTCGGGCAAACCCAGCTCGCGCAACACCGCCAAGGCTTGGGCGGCGAAGGCTTCGTTCAGCTCGATGACGTCCATGTCGGCAAGCGTCAAGCCTGTTTGCGCCAATACCTTGCGCACGGCAGGGGCGGGGCCGATGCCCATGATGCGCGGCGGCACGCCTGCGACGGCGGCGGCCAACACTTTGGCCTGCGGCTTCAAGCCATATTGCGCCACCGCCTTGTCGGATGCCATCAATAGCGCACACGCGCCGTCGTTGATGCCCGAGGCATTGCCGGCGGTGACCGTGCCGTCTGAACGCACCACGCTTTTGAGTTTCGCCAGGGCTTCGATGGAAGTGGCGCGCAGGTGTTCGTCTTGTTCGAATACAAGCGGCTCGCCCTTACGCTGCGGGATGGCGACAGGCACAATCTCGCGGGCAAACACGCCGCCTTGCTGGGCGGCCGCCGCACGCTGCTGGCTGACGAGGGCGAAGCGGTCTTGGTCTTCGCGGCTGATGCGGTATTGTTCGGCCAGGTTTTCGGCGGTTTCGGGCATGGTGTCGACGCCGTATTGGCTTTTCATTGCCGGATTGACAAAGCGCCAGCCCATGGTGGTGTCTTCGATTTTTTGGGTGCGGGCGAACGCGTTTTCCGCCTTGCCCATCACAAACGGCGCACGGCTCATGCTTTCCACGCCGCCCGCAATCAGCAAATCCGCTTCGCCTGTTTTCAGGGTGCGGGCGGCGCTCGCCACCGCATCAAGGCTGGAGCCGCACAAGCGGTTGAGGGTGACACCGGCCACGTCCACCGGCAAACCGGCCAGCAGCGCAGCCATGCGGGCGACATTGCGGTTGTCTTCTCCGGCCTGGTTGGCGCAGCCGTACACCACGTCGTCGAGTTTGTGCCAGTCAATCTCAGGATGCCGCGCGACCAAGGCCGCCAGCGGCACGGCGGCCAAATCATCGGCACGCACGGCGGCAAGGCTGCCGCCGTATCTGCCGAAAGGGGTGCGCACCGCGTCGATAATATAGGCGTTCATGTTGTTCTCCTTTATAGATATAGAGGCCGTCTGAAAATATATGAAACAAAGTTTTCAGACGGCCTTGATAATTAATCCATGCGCAACGGCGCGGCGGTCAGGTTTTGCAATTCGTTCAGACTCAAGCCCGCCACCATCTCCCGCACCACGAGGCCGCGGCCGCTGACGTCGATGACCGCCAAATCGGTATAGATGCGGGTCACGCAGCCCTTGCCGGTCAGCGGATAGCTGCATTGTTCGACGATTTTCGGCTCGCCTTTTTTGGTGACGTGTTCCATGGTGACATACACCTGCTTCGCCCCCACCGCCAAATCCATCGCGCCGCCCACGGCAGGAATGGCATCCGCAGCGCCGGTGTGCCAGTTGGCCAAATCGCCGTTGGCCGCCACTTGGAATGCCCCCAATACGCATAAATCAATGTGGCCGCCGCGCATCATGGCAAACGAATCGGCATGGTGGAAATAGCAGCCGCCTTTGAGCAGGGTGACGAATTCCTTGCCTGCGTTAATCAGCTCGCTGTCTTGCTCGCGCTCGTCGGGCGCGGGCCCCATGCCGAGCAGGCCGTTTTCGCTGTGCAGGAAGATTTCCTGGTTTTTGTCGAGATAATCGGCGATTTTGGTCGGCAGGCCGATGCCGAGATTCACATACATGCCTTCGGTGATGTCTTGCGCCACGCGGCGGGCAATGTCGGCACGGCTTCTGGCTTGATAATTCATGGCGTTCTCCTTATTTGACCGCAACCACGTGTTGCACGAAAATGCCCGGCGTGACGATATACTCGGGGTTCAAATCCCCCAAGGCCACGATTTCGCCCACTTGGGCAATGGTGGTTTTGGCCGCCATCGCCATAATCGGCCCGAAATTGCGCGCGGTTTTGCGGTAAACAAGGTTGCCCCAGCGGTCGCCCTGATAGGCTTTAATCAAGGCGAAATCGGCGTGAATCGGATATTCCAATACATAATCGATGCCGTTGATGGTGCGGGTTTCCTTGTCCTCGGCGAGCAGCGTGCCGAAGCCCGTCGGCGTGAATACCGCCCCCAGCCCCGAACCTGCCGCCTGAATGCGGCAGGCCAGATTGCCCTGCGGCACCAGTTCCAGCTCGACCTTGCCCGCGCGGTACAATTCGTCAAACACATAAGAATCGCTTTGGCGCGGAAACGAGCAAATCATCTTCTCGACCTGGCCGGCTTTCAATAAAGCCGCCAAGCCGATGTCGCCGTTGCCCGCATTATTGTTCACAATCGTCAAGCCGCGCGCACCGTGGTCTATCAGCGCGTCGATGAGCTCGGCAGGCTGCCCCGCCGTGCCGAAGCCGCCTATCATCACGGTCGCCCCGTCGGGAATCAGCGACACCGCTTCGGCGATGTTTAACCGGGTTTTGTCTATCATGGTTGGTTCCTCTTTCTTTTATCTGTATGTGTTTTCAGACGGCTTTCGGCTTCAACAGCCACGCCGTTATCATGCCGATGACCACGCCCCAAAATGCCGCGCCCAGCCCCCAAAACGCCATGCCTGAAGCGGTGGCGAGAAAGCTGGTCACGGCGGCTTCGCGGTTGTCGCTATCCTGCATGGCTTGGGTGAGGTTCGCGCCAATCGCGCCAATCAAGGCCAGCCCCGCCAAAATCGCCACCAGAGCCTGCGGCAATACGGTAAACAGGGTGACGATGCTGCCTGCAAACAGCGCGCCGAGCAGGTAAAACACGCCGTTGCTGATGCCTGCGATATAGCGTTTGCCGGGGTCGGCATGCGCGTCTTGGCCCGTGCAGAGTGCCGCCGTAATCGCCGCCAGTACAATGGTGATGCCGCCGAATCCCGCCACCGCCAGCGATGCCAAGGCGGTCACCACGATGATGGGGCGCGCCGGAATCCGATAGCCCGACAGGCGCAAAATCGACATGCCGGGCAAAAACTGCCCCGTCAGGCTCACCAAGGTCAACGGCAGAGCCAGGCTCAGGGTGGAAGCCAGCGTCCATTCGGGCGTAATCCATACCGGGCGGGTGATGTGCAGCGATACCGCGCTCAAATCGAGTTGCCCCGCCATGGCCGTGACCGCCAAACCGACGGCAAACACCACCGCCATGCTGTAGCGCGGCAGCCATTTTTTGGTGAGCAGAAAAGCCGCCAGCATCAGCCACATCAGCAGCGGCGCTTGTTTTACCGCGCCGAATGCCTGTGTGCCGAACTGAAACAGAATCCCCGCCATCATGCCTGCCGCCACCCCGCGCGGAATCAGGTTCATCAGTTTGTCGAAATAACCGCTGATGCCGATGAGCAGAATCAGCGCGGCGGCGGTGATGTACGCGCCCGCCATTTCCGCCAGACTCAGGCCGGGGAAGAGCGTTATCAGCAAGGCCGTGCCGGGGGCGGACCAGGCGGTCACGACGGGGATTTTGGTGAACCAGCTCAGGGCTATGCTGGTGACCGCCGCGCCCAGCGAAATCGCCCACACCCAAGTAACGGTAATATCCAGCGGCACGCCCGCTGCCTGTGCGGCCTGGAACACCAGCACCATCGGCCCGGCATACGACACCAGCACCGCCAGAAAACCGGCGGTTATCGCGGAAAAAGACCAATCTTTTCGCATGACGGTTTCCTTTTTTTCGGGTTTTCAGATGGCCTCAGAAGGGGTTGTTGGGTTGTCGGGTTACGGCGGAGGCAAACCTGTGGTTTGCTGCCCTCTCCCTAGCCCTCTCCTCATCCCCTGCGAGGACAAGCGGGAGAGGGGACTGGGTTTCTGCCGAGTAAAACATTGCTTATCCCTACAAATGTTTGAGCTTCAGCCATCTGTTCCCCTCTCCGGCTTAGATTGACTAGCGCAGCGTGTCAATCTTGTCCTCTTCGAGCAAGCGGGAGAGGATTAGGGAGAGGGCTATAAGCCGCAGGTTTATCTCCGACTTGCCACCTTGTCTTTCAGACGGCCTTGAAACAATTCAGGCCGTCTGAAAAACCTAACCCTGATCCCCACCGCCCACCGGCAACACGCTGCCGGTAATGTAAGACGCTTCGTCGGATGCCAAAAACAAAATCGCCTGCACCTGCTCGTCAATTGTGCCGTAGCGGTGCATCAAAGACGATGAAATGGTTTGGTCGACAATGCCCTGATACCACACTTTTTCTTCGTCGCTCAAAGGCTTGGGATTGCGCGGCACGAGGCGGGGCGGGGCTTCGGTGCCGCCGGTCCCCACGGCGTTGACGCGGATGTTGTTGCCCGCCTGCTCGAAGGCGAGGCTGGCGGTGAGGGCGTTGATGCCGCCCTTGGCCGCCGAATACGGAATGCGGTGGATGCCGCGGGTGGCGATGGAGGAAATATTCACCATCACGCCGCCTTGTTGCGCCTGCATATACGGCAGGGCGGCGCGGCAGCACCACAAGGTCGGAAACAGCGAGCGGCGGATTTCGGCTTCGATTTCATCGGCGGCGTAATGCTCGAAGGGCTTTGCCCAAATCGTGCCGCCGACATTGTTGACCAATACGTCCACGCTGCCGAAGGCTTCATGCGCGGCGGCCATCACGCTTTCCGCGCCCTGCCAGCTTTCCAAATCGGCCAGCACGGCAACAGCTTTGCCCTTGGCCGCCAAGATTTCCTCCGCCACGTCGCGCACATAGTCGGCGCGGTCGGCCAACACCACTTTCGCGCCTTCTTTGGCGGCCTGCAATGCCACGCCGCGGCCGATGCCTTGTGCCGCGCCGGTAACCACCACGGTTTTGCCGCTGAATCGTTTAAGCTTGCGCATATCGCACTCCTTATGACGCGCTGGGCGAGAATTTTTCAAACTGGAAGCTGTGCGGCTTGATGCCTTGCCCGTCAAGCCAGCCGCGCACCGCGTCCACCATCGCCACCGGGCCGCACAGATAAATGTCTGCGTCGCCGCCGTTGAGCCAGTCGGTGTCGAGATGCTGGGTGACATAGCCCTTGCGTTCGTGGCTGCTGGCTTCGGCGACCACGCAGGTGCGGTAGTCGAACCAGTTGTGGTTTTGTTTGACGGCTTCGAGTTTGTCCAAACACACCAAATCGACATCGTTGGTGACGCCGAACACCATGCGCACGGGCTGCTGGTGGTCATAAGACGACAACACCGACAGCATCGACAAAAACGGCGCAATGCCCGTGCCGCCGGCCAACATCACCAGCGGGCGCTCGGCCGGGCGCAGATAGAAGCTGCCGTAAGGCCCCGAAAAGCGGATGCGTTCGCCCGCTTTGGCGGTTTGGGTGAGGTAGCTGCTCATTTTGCCGTTTGGCACATTGCGGATGACGAATTCGGCAATCGGCGAACCCGGCGCGGAGCTGAACGAATAGGCGCGCACTTCGCCGCCGTCGGGGAAATGCAGGTTGATGTATTGCCCGGCCAGAAAACTCAAGGCTTCCGGTTCGTCCAAGGCGATTTTCAGGCCGATGGTGGATTCGGAAATCAGGCCGACTTCGCTGATGCTGCCTTCAAAAGTGGCCACGCCGGTTTTGCAGGCTTGCGACGAAGCCTGGATATCGACCACGCAATCGGCGGTCGGCTTCATCTGGCAGGTGAGCACATAGCGTTGTTCCGCTTCTTCGGGGGTGAGCGCGTCTTCGATGTAGCTGCTTTCGGGCATGTCGTAGCTGCCCGATTCGCAAAACGAACGGCAAGTGCCGCACGCGCCGTCGCGGCAGTCGAGCGGGATGTTGATTTTTTGGCGGTAGGCGGCATCGGCCACGGTTTCACCGGCGTTGCAGGTGATAAAGCGGGTGACGCCGTCTTCGAATTTCAAGGCGATGCGGTAGCTCATGATGGTTCTCCTTAACAAAGCCGCTTTTTTTCAGACGGCCTTTTTTATATTTATGGCGGTTTGAGACAAATATTTAAAATAGTCTTGTTTTTCAGAAATGTATGTGCCCCCACAGACAGAAAATCGCCAGATTTTCGTCATTCCCGCGCAGGCGGGAATCCAGTCGTCGGGTTTCAGAAACCTTGAAAACATTGTGGAAATGTCAGGCTTCTGGATTCCCGCCTGCGCGGGAATGACGAATCCTTGCGGATTCTGTCTGCCGCAATATTCATCCAACCGTAGCGTGGGCTCTGCCCGCGAAACAATACAGGCCGTCTGAAACCGCAGCATATAACCTGTTTGGTGGGTGACGTGGGCAAAGCCCACGCTGCTTGCTGCCGTATCTCGAATTCAGCTGTCGCGCTATAACCGTTTCGGCATGCCGTCTGAAAGCCGATGCGGGTTTCAGACGGCCTCTTCACTCAAATATGATAAATATCAATCACATGATGGATATAATCGTTTTTCAGCACCACATATTTGCTCATAATCTTCGGCAGGCCGTCTGAAAAATCAATCACATAACGCGAATAGCCGAAATGGGTGTAGTTGGTTTGGTAGCGGTGGCTCAATGTGTGCCAGTTGAAGCGCACCGTCACCACATCGCCGTCTTGCGCTTCCAGCTCGATATTGCTCAGGTTGTGGCTGGTGCGGGTATCGGGCATGGTGGCGCTGGAGCGGTCGGTTTTGATGCGGAACACGCGGTCTTCGAGGCCGCCGCGGTCGGGGTAGTAAATCAGCGAAATTTCCCGCTGCGGGTCTTCGGTGAGCGTGTCGTCGTCGTCCCACGCCGGCATCCAGAATGAGGCGTTTTCGTGGTAGCACTCCAGCCAGTCGTCCCATTGCTCGTCGTCGAGCAGGCGGGCTTCGCGGTAGAGAAAGGCACGGATGTTGTCCATCGTTGCGTGGCTCATGATTGCACTCCTTCTTCTTTGGCAATGGCTTTTTTCATTTCGTCCAGCCAGTAGCGGTGTTGCACGGTGTATAAGCCTTCGTCTTCGGTTTTCACGCCGCTCAACAGGGGCTTCATGCCGATGGCTTCGGCGCCTTCGTCTGCGCCTTGAATCCAGTGTTTCGAGCCGCGCCCCATTTCGTTCCATTCCACGCCGCGGGCGTTGAAACCGAGCTGGCAGGAGCGGAATTCTTCCAAATCGTCGGGCGTGGCCATGCCGCTGGCGTTGAAGAAGTCTTCATACTGGCGGATGCGGTGGGCGCGGGCTTCGGGCGCTTCGCCTTTGGGGGCGATGCAGTAGATGGTGACTTCGGTTTTGTTTACCGCCAAAGGGCGCAACACGCGGATTTGCGAGCCGAATTGGTCCATCAGATACACATTGGGATAGAGGCACAGGTTGCGCGAGCGGTGCACCATCCAGTCGGCCATCGCCTGACCGAATTTTTCGGCGTATTCGTCTTTGCGGTTCCAATTCGGGCGGTCTTCGGGATTCGCCCAGTTGGTCCACAGCAGCATGTGGCCGTTTTCATAGGCATAAAAACCGCCGCCCTGCTTCGCCCACGAGCCTGCGCTCATGGCGCGGATGCCGTCTTTTTCGGCGTTTTTCTCTTTGCGGTGCTGAGTGGTGGCGGCGTAATTCCAATGCACGGCGGAAACGTGGTAGCCGTCGGCGCCGTTTTCGGCCTGCACTTTCCAGTTGCCGTCGAAGGTGTAGGTCGATGCGCCGCGCAACACTTCCAAACCTTCGGGCGACTGGTCGACAATCATGTCGATGATTTTGGTGGCTTCGCCCAGGTATTCGGCCAGCGGCAACACATCGGCATTGAGGCTGCCGAAGAGGAAGCCGCGGTAGTTTTCAAAGCGGGCGATGTGTTTCAAGTCGTGCGAGCCTTCTTTGTTGAAGCAGTCGGGATAGCCTGCGTCGTCGGGGTCTTTCACTTTCAAGAGTTTGCCGCTGTTGTTGAATGTCCAGCCGTGGAAGGGGCAGGTGTAGGTGGCTTTGTTGCCGCGTTTGTAACGGCAGAGCTGCGCGCCGCGGTGGGTGCAGGCGTTTAAAAACGCATTCAGCTCGCCCTGGCGGTTGCGGGCAATCACAATCGGCTGGCGGCCCATGGTGAGGGTGATGTAGTCGTTGATGTTGGGGATTTGGCTTTCGTGGGCGAGGTAAATCCAGTTGCCCTCGAAGATGTGTTTCATCTCCAATTCAAACAATTGCGGGTCGGTAAACGCGCTGCGGTGGATGCGGTAATCGCCGGTTTCGTGGTTTTCCACCATCAAATCGTCGAGATTGCGGATGTTCGGGGCGTTGTCGGCATGGATGGGAATCATGGCTGTGTTCCTTGTGGCTGCAAGGCCGTCTGAAACGAAGTTCAGCTTTTCAGACGGCCTTAATGATTCAATTGTCGGACTCAAGCGCTGGCGCGGCGGCGTTCGTTTTCGGCTTCAAACACGCCCTCGGTTTCGGGCAGCAGGTGAATGTCGAAGACGATGTGGGCATAAGCCTTGTCGAAGCCTTCGGCGGCAATCGCTGCGGCATCGCTCACTTCGGTAACCGGCGGTACCAAACCTTCGCGGCTGGCAAAGGCGAAGTCGTCCCACAGGTATTCGTCGCCGTCGATGTTGATTTGGGTGGTGAGCTTGCGGTGGCCGTCGGCGGTGACGAAATAATGCACGTGGGCGGGGCGCTGGCCGTGGCGGCCGAGTTTGTTCAGCAGCGCCTGGGTGTAGCCGTCGGGCGGGCAGCCGTAGCCGTTGGGCACGATGGAACGGGCTTTGTAATGGCCGTTTTCATCGGTGATGACGGTGCGGCGGTGGTTGAAGTCGCTTTGCGAGCTGTCGAAAAACGAATAATTGCCGAGGGTGTTGGCGTGCCACAATTCCACTTTGGCGTTCGGCAGCGGTTTGCCTTCGGCATCGTAAACCGTGCCTTCCAAAATCATCGGGCGGGCGTGGTCGATTTCCTTGCCGTCGTCCATGCGGGTGTAGCCGACGCTTTCGGGCGCGCCGTAAACATACAGCGGACCTTCGATGGTGCGCGGCGTGCCGCCGGTCAGGCCGAGGCGTTCCTCTTCTTCGTCGGCGCGGATATCGACAAAACGCTCCAGGCCGATGCCGGCGGCAATCAGGCCGAATTCGTTATTCTTGGCGGCATCCACCAGGTATTCCATGCCTTTCCACACTTCATGCGGAGTCAGATCCAAATCTTCGATGGCCTTGAAGAGGTCGGTAATCAGGCGCACGGATACTTGCTGCACGCGCGGATCGACTTCGCCCTTGGCGGTGTCGACGTTGAAACTTTTAACCAGTTGCTCGATTTGTTGGTGGTTCATGATGGTTCTCCTTTGTGTTTTGGGGTGGTTTTGCGGTTTTGGGGCAACACGCCGCCCTGCTGCCTGCGTGCAGGCTGCATGGTTTGAAAAAGGGGATTCAGACGGCCTTAGCGATCGTCGTCATGAATGGAAGACGGATGGCGGCACATGGCTTCGACGCTGACTTCCATATAGGGATAAAGCGGCAGCGACATCAGAATCTGATGCAGCTCTTCGGCGCTGTTGACATCGAACACGCTGTAATTGGCGTATTGGCCGACGATGCGCCAGATATGCCGCCATTTGCCGCTTTGCTGCAGGGTTTGAAAATAGGCTTTTTCTTCGGCCTTGATGCGCTCGGCCGTTTCAGACGGCATATCGGGCGGCAGGTTGACGTTCATTCGGACATGAAACAGCATGGTGGTTCTCCTTTGATGGTTTTATCGTTATTTACTGCTTGATTTATTTTTTATTTGCGGCGCAGGGCTTCGATTTTTTCGGTATCGAGACGGATACCCAGCCCTGGCGCGGCGGGAATCTGCAATTCGAAATCGCGGTATTGCAAGGGCTCGGCGAGGATTTCTTCGGTGAGCAACAAGGGGCCGAACAATTCCGTGCCGAATTCGAGGCGGCGGAAGGTGGAAAAGACCTGCGCCGAAGCCGCCGTGCCGACCGCGCCTTCAAGCATGGTGCCGCCGTAAAGCGCGATACCGGCCAAATCGGCAATCTGCCCGACCAGGCAGGCGTTGCGCAGGCCGCCCGACTGGTTGATTTTCACCGCATACACATCGGCGGCGGCGCGTTTGGCCAAATCGAGCGCGTCCAAAGGGCCGTGCAGCACTTCGTCGGCCATAATCGCCACATCGAAGCGGCGGCGCAGGCGGGCGAGGGCTTCGCGGTCGTGGGCGGCCACGGGCTGCTCGATCAAATCGATGCCGCCCTCCTGCAAGGCGGCAATCCCCGCCAATGCCTCGCGCTCGCTCCAGGCCTGATTGACATCGACGCGCACGCTGACATCCGTGCCCAAGGCTTGTTTGATCGCCACCACGTGCGCCACATCGTCGGCCACGGCGCGCAAACCGATTTTCAGCTTGAAAATATTGTGGCGGCGGTTGTGCAGCATTTTTTCCGCTTCGGCAATGTCACGGGCGGTGTCGCCGCTGGCCAGCGTCCACGCCACCGGCAGGCTGTCGCGCACGCGGCCGCCCAGCAATTCGCTGACCGGCACACCCAGCCGCTGCCCTTCGGCATCCAATAAAGCGGTTTCCAGGGCGCATTTGGCAAAGCGGTTGCTCTGCGCCACTTTGTTCAGCAGCAGCATCGCTTGCGCGGCATTGGCCGGTTGCGCCGCCAGCAGCGCCGGGGCGAGATAGGTGTCGATATTGGTTTTGATGCTTTCGGGGCTTTCGCCGCCGTAGCTGAGGCCGCCGATGGTGGTGGCCTCGCCCCATGATTCGATGCCGTCTGAAAAACGCATCCGCACCAACACCAGCGTTTGCGTGTTCATGGTGGCCATCGACAGCTTGTGCGGCCGGATGGTCGGTACATCAATCAGCAGGGTTTCGATAGAATGAATCATGGTGGTATCCGTTGTGTATAGTGAAAACACTTCATTTCTACTACCGCGTTGCTGCGCCTAGCCGTACTACCTGTACTGTCTTCGGCTTGCTGCCTTGTATTAAAAATTAAGTGTTTCCACTATAGGGCTTATGTTTTGCTTGTTTTGAGATACAATAAACCAACTCGAAAAGTGTGTCCAAAACGGATTCGGTATTTTTTTGATACTTTAAAGGTATGAATATGGAGCTCAGACACCTGCGCTATTTTGTGACCGTTGCCGACGAGCGCAACTTCACCCGCGCCGCTGAAAAGCTGTTTATCGCCCAACCGCCCTTGAGTCGTCAGGTGCGCCAGCTCGAAGAAGAATTGGGCGTGGCGCTGTTTGTGCCGGGTGCGCGCCCGCTCACGCTCACCGAAGCGGGCGAGTTTCTTTACGCCCATGCCACGCAGATGCTGGCCAAGGCCAATGATGTGAAAACCATGACCCGCCGCATCGGCCATATTCAGGAAACCCTGCGCGTGGGCTATGTGGCTTCGACTTTGTACGGTTTTTTGCCGGAAATCATCCGCAAATTCAAGGAAGAAGCGCCGGAAGTGAGCGTGAGCTGGCATGAGATGAATTCGGTGCAGCAGTTGGAAGCGCTCAAGGCGGGCAGAATCGACGTCGGCTTCGGGCGGCTGCGGATTGAAGACGCGGCCATCCGCCGGATTTTGCTGCGCGAAGAAAAACTGATGGCTGCGTTGCCCTCCGGCCATCCGCTCACGCAGAAACACAGCCAGCTTGCTTTGGTGGATTTGGTTGAGGACACGCTGGTGGTTTATCCCGCCCAGCCGCGGCCGAGTTTCGCCGATCAGGTGTTGTCGGCGTTTGCCGATTACGCGCTCAAGCCGGTGCGGGTGATGGAGGTGCGCGAGTTGCAGATTGCGCTCGGTATGGTGGCGGCGGGCGAAGGGGTTTCTGTCGTGCCCGCCAGTCTGTACGGCCTGCGCCGCAACGATGTGCAATACATGGCTTTACAGGAGAATCTGGTGTCGCCGATTATCATGAGCATCCGCAATATGGATCCCTCCGACAGCCTGAAAACCATTCTGAACGTGATTTACCGCATCTACGATTCCGAGGGCATCGTTTACCGCCGGGAAGTGTTGTAGGCAGTAAAAAGGCCGTCTGAAAAACCTTTTCAGACGGCCTGGTATTTTGAAGCTTACTGATGCGCCGCGTATTTCTTGCTCACCAGCGCAATCGCCGCTGCCGCAATCAGGCCGGGGATGGCGAATACCATGAAGTTCATGTGGTGCGGCAAGGCCATCGCCAGCAGCGTACCGCCCAGCATCGGGCCGATAATCGCACCGGTGCGCCCCACGCCCGAAGCCCAGCCGAGACCGGTGGAGCGGATGTTCATCGGGTAAAACTGCGCCACATAAGCGTAAAGCAAAATCTGCGAGCCAATCGTTGCCGCGCCCGCCACCAACAGCAGCAGATACAATAAGGGCTGCGGATGGCTGTAACCCAACAGACTGATGGAGGCGGCTCCGGCGAGGAAAAACACCACCAACACCGGCTTCGGGTGGAAACGGTCAGACAAGCGCCCGCCGCTCACCGCGCCGAGAATGCCGCCGACGTTCAACACCAGCAGAAACATCAAACTGGAGCTCAAGCCGTAGCCCGCCATCGTCATCAGCTTCGGCAGCCACGAACCGAGCGCGTACACCATCAACAGACACATAAAAAACGCACACCAAAAACTGATGGTGCTGGAGAAGCGGTGTTCTTTCACCAAATCGGTGATCGCCGCCTTGGTTTTCACCGCTTCGGGCAACACCAGCGTATCGGCATCGCTGATGTTTTCAGACGGCACCAATTCGCGCATCACTTTTTTCGCTTCCGCCTCTTTGCCGTGCTTGAGCATAAACGCCACCGAATCGGGCAGCATCTTGATGATCAGCGGCAGCAGGAGCAGCGGAATCACCGCAATGTAAAACATCACCTGCCAGCCGAAATTCGGCACCACCCAAATCCCCAGCCCCGCCGACATCATGCCGCCGACGCCGTAGCCGCTGAACATCACCGCCACCAGCGTGCTGCGGATGCGCTTGGGCGAATATTCGCTCATCAAGGCCACCACGTTGGGCATCACCCCGCCGATGCCCAGCCCCGCGATAAAACGCATCACCGCAAACTGAGTCGGGTTTTGCGCCAGGCCGTTCAATACGGTAAAGCCGCTGAACAAAATAATGCACAAAATAATCATCTTCTTGCGCCCGAGCTTGTCGGACAAGGTGCCCAGCGCCATCGCCCCGATCATCATGCCGAAGAGCGCACTGCTGCCGAGCATCCCCGCCGTGACCGGATCAAGATTCCATTCTTTCATCAGAATCGGCAAGACCACGCCGTAAATCACCAAATCATAGCCGTCGAAAATAATGATTAAAGTACACCAAAAAAGTATTTTCCAATGCAACGGCGTAAACCGCGCATGGTCGATTAAAAGATTGACATTCAGCGCCTTCATTGTGTTCTCCTCTGTGCCCGCAGCGGTATACGGGCTTGTTATAAAGGGCGGCTTTCGCTGAATGGCCAAGATATGCGCCGATTCGCCTAGCCAGCCGCCCCGTGTGGGTGTGGTGCAAACATAAGGCAAAAGGCAGGTGGCGTCTAAAACTGTTTGAGTATTTTTACCATACCTGAAAAGTATGGACATGGCGTAACAAGCCGGAAATGCCCGCCTTGCTTGCAACGGGTTCTGCTAAAACGGTATAAAAATATAGTCGAAGAAATTAGCTTCTGCTACGGCGTTGGCTCGCCTTGTCGTACTATCTGTACTGTCTGCAACTTGCTGCCTTGCAGCAATTGCCAGTTGTTCGGCATAAACAAGAAGGCCGTCTGAAACTTTCAGTTTCAGACGGCCTTTCGCAGGATTGGTTTGAAAACCGGCGCTGATTTGTTGCAAAACGCCAGCAAGCTGCGCAATCAGCGGGTCGGTTCAGACGGCCTCAATGCTTGCGCGCGGTAACAAATTCGGCCAAAGCGCGCAAATATGCGGCGCGTTCGCCAAACGGCGCCAGCAGCGCCACCGCGTCGGCCACCAGTGTTTCGGCATAGGCGCGCGCTTCGGCCAAACCCATCAGTTTTACATAGGTAGGCTTGTCGTTGTCGGCATCTTTACCGGCGGTTTTGCCCAGCGTGGCGGTGTCGGCTTCACAATCAAGCACGTCGTCAATCACCTGAAACGCCAGCCCCAGCTTTTTGGCGTAGTCGTCGAGGCGCAGCAGCGCGGCATCGTCGATTTCCGGGCAGGCAAGCGCGCCCAGGGCCACGGCGGCGCGGATTAAGGCACCGGTTTTGAGGCCGTGCATTTCTTCCAGCTCGCGTCGGTTCATCGGTTTGCCCACATTGGCCAAATCAATCGCCTGGCCGCCCGCCATGCCGCGGCTGCCGGACGCCCTGGCCAACACCGCCAGCATTCTCAATTGGCGCTCCGCAGGCAGGCCGCTGGGGTGGCTCAGCAGCGCAAACGCCAGCGTCTGCAGGGCATCGCCGACCAAAAGCGCGGTGGCTTCGTCGTATTCCACATGGCAGGTAGGCTTGCCGCGGCGCAGGCTGTCGTTGTCCATCGGCGGCATGTCGTCGTGCACCAGCGAATAAACGTGGATGCACTCCACCGCCGCCATTGCCTGCTCCACCGCGGCCGTGTCGGCTTCACCCAATTCGGCTGCCGCCAGCACCAACAAGGGGCGCAGGCGTTTGCCGCCGCCGAGGGTGACGTAGCGCATGGCTTCGTGCAGCCTGCCCGGCATTTCGTTTTCAGACGGCAATGCGCGTGCCAACGCCAATTCGGCCTGTGCCTGCGCTTTTTGCTGCCATTGTTTCAAATCATTCGCTTGGGTCAAGGTTGAGCTCCTTCAGTTCGCCCGCATCCAGCACCTGCAGTTTCTGCTCCACTTCGGCCAATTTCTGTTGGCAGTATTTCACCAGCTCGTTGCCTTCCTGATAGGCATCCAGCGCATCTTCCAGCGGCATGTCGCTGCTTTGCATGGCCTGGGTAAGGGTTTCGAGGCGTTTCAAGGCTTCTTCGAAAGATTTCGGTGCGGCGTATTTTTTCATGTCGGCAAACCGGCTAAACAAAGGGATTATTGTATCACCATTCGCGTTTCAAGGCCGTCTGAAATTGGCACGGCATCACGCTTGGCGTACAATAGGGCTTCAACTTACCCGAACAAAAAGAGCGAAAAACCATGACTATCCGTACCCGTTTTGCCCCCAGCCCCACCGGCTACCTGCACATCGGCGGCGTGCGCACCGCGCTGTTTTCCTGGGCGTTTGCCCGCAAACACAAAGGCGAATTCCTGCTGCGCATCGAAGACACCGACCTTGAGCGCTCCACCGCCGAATCGGTCAACGTGATTCTCGACGGTATGAAATGGGTGGGTTTGAATTACGACAACGAAGATCGCGTGGTTTACCAAACCCAGAATTTCGACCGCTACAAGCAGGTGATTGCCGAGCTTTTGCAAAAAGGCGCTGCTTACCATTGCTATTGCAGCAAAGAAGAACTCGAAGCCATGCGTGAAAAAGCCGAAAAAGAAGGCACCGCCACTTACGACCGCCGCTGGCGCCCCGAACCCGGCAAAACGCTGCCAGAAATTCCCGCCGGCCGCGAGCCGGTGGTGCGTTTCAAAACCCCGCTGGAAGGCGCAACCGTGTGGCAGGATTTGGTTAAAGGCGAAATCTCCATCCCCAATGAAGCGCTCGACGACCTGATTATCGCCCGCGCCGACGGCACGCCCACCTACAATTTCTGCGTGGTGGTGGATGATTACGACATGGGCATCACCCACGTGATTCGCGGCGACGACCACGTCAACAACACGCCCAAGCAAATCAACATCTTGAAGGCGCTCGGCACCACGCCGCCGCAATACGCGCATCTGCCGATGATTCTCAACGAGCAGGGCAAGAAAATCTCCAAACGCAGCGGCGACACCGTAGCAATTACCGATTTCGACGCCATGGGTATCCTGCCCGAAGCCATGCTCAATTATCTGGCGCGTCTGGGCTGGGCGCACGGCGACGAAGAATTTTTCACCATGAAGCAGTTTGTCGAATGGTTTGACTTGAAAGGCGTTTCCCCGTCGCCCAGCCGCATGGACATGAAAAAACTGCTCTGGACCAACGGCGAACACATCAAAACCACCCCCAACGACAAACTGGCCGCCTTGCTGCTGCCGCGCCTGCGCATCCGTGATATTCTGGTAGACGGCAACAGCAAACCGGCATTGGAAGACGTGTTGGCGCTGGTGAAAGACCGTGCGCAAGACCTCAACCAGCTCGCCGACGAATGCATGTATTTCTATAAAAAAAGCACGCCCGCCGAAGCCGATGTGGCCAAGCATTGGGATGAAGATACGCCCAAACGCATGCTGCGCTTTGCCGAAAAGCTCGAAGGCCTCGCCGATTGGGATGCGGAAAGCATCCACGATTTGTTCCAGCCTTTCTGCGAAGCCGAAGGCATCAAAATGGGCAAGCTCGGCATGCCGCTGCGCCTGGCCGTGGCCGGCACCGCCAAAACACCGAGCATCGATGCGGTGTTGGCCTTGCTCGGCAAAGAAGAAGTGTTGCGCCGCATCCGCTCTTGATGCTCTGATGATGACGGCTTGACCGTTAATATTTTAAGGCCGTCTGAAAGCAATTGTTTTCAGACGGCCTTTTTATAGTCAAATAGAGTGGAACAACACATTTTTCATATAGTCGTTCTGATACAAGGCGGCGAGCTGCAGACAATACAGATAGTACGGCAAGGCGCAGCAACGCTGTATCAAACTAACGGAACGACTATAGTCGGAGAAATTAGCTTCTGATACAAGGCGGCGAGCCGCAGACAGTACAGATAGTACGACAAGGCGAGCCAACGCCGTAGCAGAAACTAATTTCTCCGACTATATATCTCTGTATTGTCTGCAGCTCGCCGCCTTGTATCAGAAGCTAATTGCTCCGACTATATTGTTTTGTGTGATTCGACTGTATTTTGTCAAACGCGGTCTGCCTGGATTCTCTGCAAGGCATCATCAACTGCTTGCCTGAAAATTGTTAACAATATATGCTATACGGCACACTCAGCCTACCATTACCCAAGGAGATTCCCATGCCCGGCAAACCAACCATTTTAGCTGTATGCCTCAGCAGCCTGTTGCTCGCCATGCCCGCCGTTGCCGCACCGGTATTGACCGCCAATACGGCAAGTGCAGTCAATACCCAGAATGCCAATTCATGGCTGGAAATCGACATACAGGCATTTGAAAACAACCTCCGCACCCTGCAAAACGAGTTGGCCGGGCAATCGAAAATCTGCGCTGTCATGAAGGCCGATGCTTATGGCAACAGCATTGATTTGCTGATGCCCAGTGTGATTAAAGCAGGCATACCCTGCATCGGTATTGCCAGCAATGAAGAAGCGCGCGTGGTTCGCGCCCACGGCTATCAGGGAAAAGTGGTACGCGTGCGCACGGCTACCGATGAAGAAATCCGCAACGGCCTGCAATACGATATGGAAGAGCTGCTCGGCAATCCGTTGCAGGCGCAGCGGGTAAGCGACATTGCCCGTGCTGCCGGCAAGACCGTGCGCTTTCATCTGGCGCTAAATTCCGCCGGGATGAACCGCAATGGTATTGATCTGGGCAACCGCGCCGACAAGCGCGCTGCGCTGCGCATGACGCGCCTGCCCAATCTGGAAATTGTCGGCATCATGACTCATTTTCCGGTGGAAGAGGAAGCAGACGTGCGCAAAGGGCTGGCGGCGTTCAATGAAGAAAGTGCCTGGCTGATAAAAGCGGCCGGGCTTGACCGCGACAAGATTACCCTGCATACGGCCAATTCGTTTGCCACCCTGGCCGTGCCCGAAGCCAGGTTGGATATGGTGCGCCCGGGCGGCCTTTTGTATGGCGACAGCATCCCCGAGCGTACCGAATACCGGAAAACCTTTGCGTTCAAAAGCAAGGTAGCGAGTATAAATGCATACAAAAAAGGCTCTACCGTGGGCTACGACCGCACTTACACGCTTGCCCGCGATTCGCAGTTGGCCAACCTGCCGATAGGTTATTCGGACGGCTACCGGCGCGTGTTCACCAATAAAGGCCATGTGCTGATTCGCGGCCACAAAGTACCGGTTGTCGGAAAAACCTCGATGAACACCACCATGGTTGATGTAACCGATTATCCGGACATTGCAGCGGGTGACGAAGTGGTGTTGTTCGGCCAACAAGGTCAGGCGGAAATCACGCAGGGCGAAATCGAAGACATCAACGGCGCCCTGCTGGCTGATCTTTACACTGTATGGGGCAATTCCAATCCCAAACTGGCCAAGCCGCAACCTGCCGTTTTGCAGGATTGATACCGGTTTGATACACGAAAAGGCCGTCTGAAACCGGAATTCAGACGGCCTTTTCCTATAGTGGGAAAACTTACTCTAATACAAGGCAGCAAGTCGCAGACAGTACAATATAGTGATTAAATTTTAGTCGTTTCAATTTAGATTGATACAAGGCAGTAAGCTGCCTTGTATCAAATATTAAATTTAACCACTATAGCACGGAGTTGGCAGGCTTGATGCTTCAACACCTTGATCCAACCGTTCTCTTCCGGCTAAAGCAAACCTGACGTTAACGTAAACGCACGCCGCTTTCACCGTCAATAATCTGGCTCGGCATCTTGCGTTTGCCGATGCGCCCGCCGATTACCCATACATTGCGGCCAAACTGGCGCCGTACCTCACGCTCACTCTTGCACGGGCGCTTGCCCGCACGGTTACACGAGGTAGAAACCAGCGGCGTATCCAACACCGCACACAACCGGCGCGCACCTGCATGGTCGGGTACCCTCACAGCCAGCTTGCTGCGGCGTTTGCCGCGCAACACAGGCAATAGTGTGCGGCGGGCGGGCAACAGAAAAGTTTTCGGAGCAGGCCATGTCTCGGTCAGCATGGCGGCGGTTGATCGCGACAATTTGCCCAGCAAGGGCTGCAATTGTGCCGTGTTGCAACCGATGACAATCATGCCTTTGTGTTGCGGACGTTTTTTCAGGTGCACAAGCTTGCCCAAAGCACGCGCATGCGCAGGCAGGCAGCCTATACCGTAGCAGGATTCAGTAGGGTAAGCCACCAAACCGCCATATTTCAGATGGTTTAGCAGGGGCAACCTTCGATCTGCGCCCATTATTCGGAAAAATCTGCTCATAAATAAGAAAATAAAGAGGCCGTCTGAAGCATCAAAATCCACACAATCTTCATTCACGCTTCAGACGGCATACTGTTTCATTTTATGGCCGAACCACAGGAATCTGTACCGGCCTAAAGCGAAATGGATTGACTGAGACAGGCGCTGGCAGCCCGGTCAGTCCATCCTCTTTGAATCAATGCGCAGCCGACGCAATACAGGTTTGTGTTGCCCGAACATCATCAACGGTTAATGGCTTTATCGGCAATATCCTTGCGATACTGCATGCCGTCGAAATGTATGGCTGCCAGCGCCTGATACGCCTTGGCTTTGGCTGCCGCCACATCATTACCCAAACCCACCACGCACAACACGCGGCCGCCGTTGGTAAGGATTTCACCTTTATCATTACCCGCCGTACCGGCATGGAATACCTTGCCGGTTTGGTTGGCGGCATCCAGACCGCTGATGACATCGCCTTTGCGCGGCGTTTCCGGGTAGTTTGCAGCCGCCAACACCACGCCGACAGCGGTTTGCGGATCCCATTCGGCAATCGCGCTGTCCAGTCTGCCTTCGATGCCTGCTTCAACCAAATCCACCAAATCACTGTTGAGACGGCTCATAATCGGTTGGGTTTCCGGGTCGCCGAAGCGGCAGTTGAATTCAATGGTATAGGGTGCGCCTTCGGCATCAATCATCAAACCCGCATAGAGAAAACCGGTAAAATCGTGGCCTTCCGCTTTCATACCGGCCACAGTAGGCAGGATAATCTCGTTCATGGCACGTTCGTACACAGCCGACGTGACTACCGGTGCCGGGCTGTATGCGCCCATGCCGCCGGTGTTGGGGCCTTGGTCATTATCCAGCAGGCGCTTGTGATCCTGGCTGGTGGCCATCGGCAATACGTTGTCACCGTCCACCATCACGATAAAGCTGGCTTCTTCACCCTGCAGAAAATCTTCAATCACCACCCGCGCACCGGCATCGCCCATTTTGTTGTCGAGCAGCATATCGTCGATGGCTGCGTGTGCTTCCTCCAAGGTCATCGCCACAATCACGCCTTTACCGGCAGCCAAGCCATCGGCCTTGATGACAATCGGTGCGCCTTTTTGCGTCACATAGGCGTGGGCTTCAGCCGCGTCGGCAAAGGTTTGGTATCCGGCGGTAGGAATTTTGTATTTCGCCATAAACGCCTTGGCAAAATCTTTCGAGCTTTCCAGTTGCGCCGCATAACGGCTGGGGCCGAAAATTTTCAAACCGGCAGCGCGAAAATCATCCACCACACCTGCCGCCAGCGGCGCTTCCGGGCCCACTACGGTAAACGCTACATCTTCCTTACGGCAAAATTCAATCAAATCGGCATGCGCATTCAAGGCCACGTTTTGCAGCTTGGGTTCGGCAGCGGTGCCCGCATTGCCGGGCGCCACAAACACAGTGTCTACTTTAGGCGATTGTGCGAGTTTCCAGGCCAGCGCATGTTCGCGCCCGCCGTTGCCGATAACGAGTAATTTCATCTGGTATCCTTGGAAAGATTGCTGTTTGCGAAAAAGGAATCAAGCTTTAAAATTATAGCCGATTTGGCGCATTGCAGCAGCCCGAAGAGACTTCTTTTTAACCTGGCGGAAAAAAATGACAGATTTCGACCATCTTG
The DNA here is from genome assembly GCA_030538415.1 of Neisseria sp. Lineage (GTDB taxonomy): Bacteria > Pseudomonadota > Gammaproteobacteria > Burkholderiales > Neisseriaceae > Neisseria. The sequence goes on from JAUNTY010000009.1 coordinate 22,004, forward strand.
CCGAAACATACGGCCCTCTGGCACCCGGCTGGGGCAATACCGGTAGCGGCCTCATGTTTATCGGCGATGCACCCGGCGCACGCGAATTGCTCACCGGCGAGCCTTTTTCAGGCGTCAGCGGGCGTTTTTTCGATGACTTGCTGGCCTCCATCAATCTGCCGCGCGATGAGATTTATTTGACCAACGTCGTCAAATTCCGTCCGGAAAAGCGCGATCCCAACAAACAGGAAATCGCCGCTTTCCGGCCGCTGCTGATGCAGGAATTGCACGGTATCCGCCCCAAGCTGGTGGTTACTTTGGGACGCATCAGCCTGAATTGCTTTTTGCCGCTGATGAAAATCAGCGATATCCACGGCCAGGATTTCAAAATCGAGCAAAACGGCATGTCGTTTACCCTGATGCCGCTTTACCACCCTGCCGCCGCCATGCACAACGGCCAAATGCGGCCAATGCTGAAAAACGATTTTCTGAAACTGGGTGAAGTATGGCAGCGCTTGCAGAGCTGATTTTTATCCGAAATATAGTCGTTTCGTTAGTTTGATACAACGTTGCTGCGCCTAACCGTACTATCTGTACTGTCTGCGGCTTGCTGCCTTGTCTCAATCTAAATTGAAACAACTATAGTTTCTGCTACGGCGTTGGCTCGCCTTGCCGTACTGTCTGTACTGTCTGCGGCTCGCCGCCTTGTATCAGAAGCTCATTTCTCCGACTATAGGCTATAGTGGGGTTGGCAAACTTGCATCAGCGTCAGTTTTCACCATAGGCCTCCAAGCAAAGGCCGTCTGAAAACCCCTTTCAGACGGCCTTTGCCTTATCCGGATTGTGTTCCGGTTTCCGTATCCACTTCAATCACCCGGGTTTGCCGCCAGGCTGCTACGCAGGCATCGAGGTTTGCCAGTGGAATGCTCACGCACAGGCGGCAATCCAATTGCAAATCCTGGCTGACGATTTCTGCCTGATGCTGTTTGGCAATGCGGATGGCATCATTCAGATGCGGGTATTCGCAACGCAGGAAAACGGTTTGCTCCACATTTTTTTCCAGCACCTGAGCCTGTGCCAAAGCTGCGGCTGTTGCGTTTTTATAAGCGTTAATCAATCCGGGCACGCCGAGCAGGGTGCCGCCGAAATAACGCACCACCACCACCAAAACGTCGGTAAACTCGGCCGAGTCAATCTGCCCCAATATCGGCCGGCCTGCGCTGCCCGAAGGCTCTCCGTCATCATTTGCCCGAAATTGCATACCATCGGTGCCGACACGGTAGGCATAACACCAATGCCGCGCTTTATAGTGTGCTTCACGTAAAGCATTTACACGGGCTTTGACTTCTTCCGTCGTTCGTATCGGATAAGCAAAGGCGATAAAGCGGCTGCCTTTGTCTTTAAACTCAGCCTCGGTTGGCGCAGCAATGGTTTGATAAGTAGTAACAGCCATAAAGCGGAATTCCGTTTTCAGACGGCCTGCAAATAAACAGGCCGTCTGAAAATATAGTCGGAGAAATGAGATTCTAATACAAGGCGGCGAGCCGCAGACAGTACAGATAGTACGACAAGGCGAGACAACGCCGTAGCAGAAATTCATTTCTTCGACTATACAAATAAACTTTATCCGGTTACCGTTATTCACAAGCCGGATAAAGTTTATACACAATGATGCGAATTTGATGCCAAAACACTAACGGCAAGAGGTTTCACGTGAAACCTCTTGCCGCTTCCAAATCAGCGGTTTTTCAATGCTTCGGTCAATGCCGGCACAACTTCAAACAAATCGGCCACCAAACCGTAATCAGCCACATTGAAAATCGCAGCGTCCGCATCTTTATTGATGGCCACCACCACTTTGCTGTCCTGCATACCGGCGGTGTGCTGGATAGCGCCGGAAATACCGACGGCAATATATAATTCAGGCGCTACTACTTTACCGGTCTGGCCGACCTGAATATCGTTCGGCGCATATTCGGCATCCACGGCGGCACGCGAAGCGCCGATTGCCGCGCCCAACACATCAGCCAAAGGCGTCAACACGGCATCAAATTGCGCAGCACTGCCCAAGGCGCGGCCACCGGACACCACCACTTTGGCTTGGGTCAGCTCCGGACGATCCGATTGGGTCAGCTCACGTCGGACAAAACGGCTCAAATCCTGTTGCGGCGCGACCTCCACCGTTTCGACCACCGCATTGCCGCCTTCGGCTGCGGCTGCGGCAAAAGCAGTGGCACGGAAAGTCAGCACCACTTTGCCGCCATCGCTGGCCACGGTTTCAAACGCATTACCGGCATAAATCGGGCGTACAAAGGTTTGCGCATCCACCACTTCGGTCAAATCCGAAACTTGCGGCGCATCCAGCAGTGCGGCCACGCGCGGCAGCAGGTTTTTACCGAAAGCGGTGGCCGTTGCGCCGATATGGCTGTAGTTTTCGGCCAGTTTCACCACCAGCGGCGCCAGCTCTTCCGCCAGACCTTCGGCGTAATAGGGGGCATCAGCCAACAATACTTTCGCCACACCACTTACTTGTTTGGCCTGCTCAGCAGCAGCAGAAGCACCGCTACCCGCCACCAATACATCTACATCGCCCAGCTTGGCCGCCGCGCTCACCGCATGCAGGGTAGCCGCATTCAATTGTTGGTTATTATGTTCTGCAATAATCAATACGCTCATCTCATACTCCCTCAAATCACTTGCGCCTGGCTCAATTTTTCAATCAGCTCGGCAACGCTGCCCACCTTCACGCCGGCCTGACGCGCTTTGGGTTCGGCCATTTTCACGGTTTTCAGACGCGGCGAGATGTCAACGCCCAAATCGGCAGGCGTGGTTTTTTCCAGCGGCTTTTTCTTGGCAGCCATGATGTTCGGCAGCTTCACAAAGCGCGGCTCGTTCAGACGCAAATCGGCGCTGATGACGGCCGGCAGCTTCAACGCCACGGTTTCTTCGCCGCCATCAATTTCGCGGGTAACCAGCGCTTCGGCATCACCCAATTCGACTTTGGAAGCAAACATGCCTTGCGGCGCATTCAACAGCGCCGCCAGCATTTGTGCGGTTTGGTTGGCATCATCGTCAATCGCCTGCTTGCCCAACAGCAGCAAATCGGGTTGCTCTTTGCCTGCCACTGCTTTCAGTAGCTTGGCCACCGCCAGCGGCTCCAGTTTGGCATCGGTTTCCACATGAACGGCGCGGTCGGCACCCATGGCCAAAGCCGTGCGCAAGGTTTCCTCGCATTTTTTCTCGCCCAGCGACACGGCAACGATTTCGCTGATTTTGCCTGCCTCTTTCAAACGCACCGCTTCTTCAACGGCGATTTCGTCAAACGGGTTCATCGACATTTTCACATTGCCGATATCCACATCCGAACCATCGGCTTTCACACGGACTTTTACGTTATAGTCCACCACACGTTTTACGGCGACCAGCGCTTTCATGGGTTCTCCTTGAAGCCGGATAGCGTTCCGGCTGAAATAATCAATCGTTTTGCTGCATCTTTTATAAAACAGGCTCGCAAACCTGTTTGACAAAAGCCGCAGTTTTCAAGCAATGGTTTGAATTATACCCGATAAAACCGATGCTTCCGGCAACCTTTACGGATTTTGATTCAGACGGCCTGCCGCTTGGCCGCGATGCATTCGAGCAAAACCTGATACACTATTTCAGCAGCCGGTATCTTGCCCGCATTGCCCAGATTTTGCGCCCAGGCCGAAACCTGCACGCCGGTTTTGGCCGGGTCGGTATCGGTGTAAATCCCCACCACCGGCGTATCCAATGCATTGGCCAGATGCAGCAAACCGGTATCCACCCCGGCCACACCCTCGGCATGCTTGAGCAGCCAGGCCGCCTGCAACAGATTCATCTTTTCACACACCCGCGCAAACGGCAATTCCTCAGCAATACGCTCCGCCCGCGCTTTCTCGGCTTCATTGCCCCACGGCAGATAAACCGGCGCGCCGCTATGCTCATTCAGCCGCCGCAGCAAATCCAACCAATGCGGCTGCGGCCACAATTTGCTGTCGCGACTGGTGGCATGCAGCGCCACATAATATTGCGGCGGCAAACCGTTCAGACGGCCTGCCTCAGGCACCACCAAACCGAAGTGTTGTTCAGACGGCATCCGGTAGCCGAATGCCTGCGCAAACAGAGCACGGTTGCGCCATACCGCACTTTTTCCTTTGGGCACGGGATAGGTTTTATTGTAAAACAACGCCGCCCAACGTTCGCGCGCGCTGTAAAAATCCAGCCCGTGTATCGGCGCATTGGCGGCTTTGGCAAACAGGGCGCTTTTCAGCAAACCCTGGCTGTCCAACACATTGTCAAAACGGTTGCGCAGCAGCGATTGTTTCAGGCCGTTGATTTCACGCCAGGTTTCGGCCTGCGTCAATTGTTTGCGCCATTGCCGCCATTTCATCACGTGAACCTGCTTCACAAACGGGTGCAGCCGCGCAATATCGGCAAAACCCACTTCACACAGCCAATGCAGCTCCACCTCCGGGCGCATGCGTGCCAAATCGTCAATGGCGGGCAAAGTATGAATCAAGTCGCCCATACTGGAAAGACGCACAAGCAGGGTTTTCATCGGCTGCTCCGTGAGGATTGATGTTTCACGTGAAACATTTATAAACTATTGATTCTTAATATAATCAGCAATGGCCGCTGCATTTTCCAACACGATTGCGCCTGCGTCCATCATGTCGTTCCACGCCGTTTCCACCGTATCCGGCGCAATGCCGCGACAGGCCGCCGCGTTCACCAGCACCTGCCAGTCGCCGCCTTTCAGCAGCTGCAGCACCGTGGTTTTCACACAATAATCGGTGGCCAAGCCACCCACAATCAGGATTTTGGCATTTTTACTGCGCAGCCATTCCAACAGGCCGGTGCTGAGCTTTTCTTCGATATCGTGAAAACAGGCACCGTAGGGGTGAAACTCAGGATCCACCCCTTTCCAGATGCAGTAGTCATATTCTTTCGCATCCGGCAAGCCATCAAGCAATTCGAAACCCTTGCTGCCCACCATCGCATGCGATACCCAGGTTACATCCGCATTCGGCAAACCCGTCGGCTGCAACATCTGCTCCGGTTTTTCCACCAGCCACTTGGCCGCCGGGTTGTGGGCATCTTTGCTCATGACCCGCAAATCCGCCACCGCCGCCTGCGCGTTCAGCTCCGCCGCAATGGTATCGCCTTCTTCAACCGGCAATTCGTCGGGACACAAAGGCGTAAAGGTTTTTTGGGCATCTACATCAATCGACACAATCATGGGTGTGTTTCCTTTATTGCTAACTTTTAATTATAGCAAAGGCCGTCTGAAACAGGGGCATTCGATGCTACAATTTAGCCGTTTTCCGCCCACTTTCAGACGGCCTTATGCAACACACCATCCGCAGCATCGCCATCGTGCGCTCCCCTTATCCGCAAAAATTCGGCATCGCCCGCCAACCCGGCCTGATTCCCGCCGCCGAAGTGCGCATCGAGCTCGCGCCCGAATTCAGCGCCGACAGCGTGCGCGGCCTCGACACCTTCGATTATGTCTGGATCAGCTTCATCTTCCACGGCGTCATCGACGAAGGCTGGTCGCCGCTGGTGCGCCCGCCGCGCTTGGGCGGCAAACAGAAAATGGGCGTGTTTGCCACCCGCAGCCCCCATCGCCCCAACCACCTCGGCCTCTCCCTGCTCAAACTCGAGCGCATCGAAACCGGCAAAACCGTCAGTCTGATTTGCAGCGGCGCCGACCTGCTCGACGGCACTCCCGTTGTCGACATCAAACCCTACATCCCCTTTGTCGAAGCCAAACCCGCAGCCGCCGGCGGTTTCGCCAACGGCAAACCGCCCGAGTTGGCAGTATGCTGGCAGCCCGATTGCGGCGACGCGGCATTGACGCCCGCCGAACGCGCCCTCATCAGCCAATCCGTCGCCCAAGACCCGCGCCCCGCCTATCAGGATATTCCCGAACGCGTGTATGCAATGAGCGTGGCCGGTTATGAAGTGAAGTTTCAAATACAGGGCGATACTGCCAACATCATTGCCGTCGAACCGCAGCAACGCGCAGAATAAATAAGCGATGCCGTCTGAATACTTGTGCAGACGGCATCGCTTATTCTTTTATTCTTTCATAATCAATCAGGCCAAGACCTTTGCAAAATTCTTCTGCCCGTCGCACCCGCGCAGGCGGGTGCCTGGTGCAAAGCGTAGCTTTGCTTGTCTGTCCATTTCTACTGTTCCAAAAACCAATTTGAATCATGAGGTTGTGTATTTCCAAACCTGGCAGGCTTGAGCTGAAGCTGCGCTTCAGACTGGGCACCCGCCTGCGCGGGTGCGACGGGCAGAAGAATTTTGCAAAAGTCTCAGACTTTAAAAACAAATTTATCGCCATAATCAAACTCAATTTGTGATGCTAAAAAAGGCCGTCTGAAAGAATCTTTCAGACGGCCTCGCTTTATTGATATTTTGTGTTTATGAAGCGTATTGTAAAGCGTAAATCTTTGATTTATTTAATCAAGGTGGCGAAGTATTGCAGGGTGCGCACCAGTTGGCAGGTGTAGGACATTTCATTGTCGTACCAGGCCACGGTTTTCACCAATTGTTTGTCGCCAACAGTCATCACGCGGGTTTGGGTGGCGTCAAACAGCGAGCCGAATTCCATGCCGATCACATCGGAAGACACCAGTTGCTCTTCGGTGTAGCCGTAAGATTCGTTGGCGGCGGCTTTCATGGCGGTGTTGATTTCTTCTTTGGTCACATTTTTTTCCAACACAGTAACCAATTCGGTCAGCGAGCCGGTAGCCACGGGCACGCGCTGGGCGGAGCCGTCGAGTTTGCCTTGTAATTCGGGAATCACCAGGCCGATGGCTTTGGCGGCGCCGGTGCTGTTGGGCACGATGTTTTGCGCGGCGGCGCGGGCGCGGCGGAAGTCGCCTTTGCGGTGCGGCGCGTCGAGGGTGTTTTGGTCGCCGGTGTAGGCGTGGATGGTGGTCATCAGGCCTTCCACCACACCGAATTCTTTTTGCAACACGGCGGCCATCGGCGCCAGACAGTTGGTGGTGCAGGAAGCGGCGGAAATCACGGTTTCGCTGCCGTCCAAGATATCTTGGTTGACATTGAACACCACGGTTTTCACGTCGCCACCCGGCGCAGAAATCACCACTTTGCGCGCGCCTGCCTTGATGTGTTTTTCCGCTTTTTCCTGAGTGGTGAAAAAACCGGTGCATTCCAACACCACGTCGATACCCAGCTCACCCCACGGCAATTCTTCGGGGTTGGCATTGGCGAACACTTTGATTTCTTTACCGTTCACCACGATAGCGTCGTCTTTCAGTTCGGCGGTGCCTTGGAAGCGGCCTTGGGTGGTGTCGTATTTGAAAAGGTGCAACAGCATGTCGGCCGGGGTGAGGTCGTTGACGGCCACCACTTCGATGCCTTCGGTTTTCACGATTTGACGCAGTGCCAGGCGGCCGATGCGGCCGAAACCGTTAATCGCAACTTTAATGCTCATGTTTTTGCTCCTGAAAAAATCTGAATGGAATGATTAAATTTTGTAGATGCGTGTTTGTACCATGAAATAAAATTACTACCTAGGACTACTTATGCGAATCGGTAAAAAATCTGATTTAAATTAAGTAAATGCTGTTTTTAGAGGCCGTCTGAATCGGATTGGGGCTGTATTTCTTTTAATAAATACAGATTTAAATATAAAAAGATGATATTAGATGAGTGCATCCATGTCTTGTGGATAATATCGTTTTTACATGAAAAAACAAAAAGCTGCTGTATATGAAAGTTTCGGGATAAATGCCTGCCGGAGCGGTGGGGCAATCTGTATAAAAAGCGCTTTTTCAAGCCGGGCTGTGGATAAAATCGGCTTATCCCCGTAAACGGCTCGGCTTATCCGGCATGCCATCCAAACACCAACATAAGTAAATACTATTAAAAATATTAGGTTAGTGGCTTGTTTTTATCGTATTATCGGGGAAAGACCAACAAGGAATAATCATGTTGCAAAGAACTTTGGCCCAATCGGTCAGCGTCACCGGCGTCGGCCTGCATTCGGGCGAGCGCGTGGCACTAACCCTGCACCCCGCACCGGCAAACAGCGGCATTTCCTTCCGCCGCACCGATTTGGCGGGCGAGCAAGGTGAAGTGATTGCGCTCAATCCTTATCTGATCAACGACACCCGCCTCTCTTCCACCGTGGTGACGGAAAGCGGCGTGCGCGTCGGCACGATTGAACATATTATGTCGGCATTAGCTGCGTATGGCATCGATAATGCCTTAATTGAATTGAACGCGCCGGAAATCCCGATTATGGACGGCTCCAGCCTGCCGTTTATTTATCTGCTGCAAGACGCGGGCATCGTCGACCAAAAAGCACAAAAGCGTTTCCTGAAAATCCTCAAGTCCGTGGAAATCAAAGAGAGCGGCAAATGGGTGCGCTTTACGCCTTATGATGGTTTCAAGGTCACCCTGACCATCGAATTCGACCATCCCGTGTTCAACCGCAGCAGCCCCACTTTTGAAATCGACTTCGCCGGCAAATCCTATGTGGACGAAATCGCCCGCGCGCGCACGTTCGGCTTTATGCAGGAAGTCGAGCTGATGCGCGCCCACAACCTCGGCCTCGGCGGCAATCTGTCGAACGCGATTGTGATTGACGACACCGACGTGCTCAACCCCGAAGGCTTGCGCTATCCCGACGAATTCGTGCGCCACAAAATCCTTGATGCCATCGGCGATTTATATATCGTCGGTCACCCGATTATCGGCGCGTTTGAAGGCTACAAATCCGGCCACGCCATCAACAATGCGCTGCTGCGGGCGGTGTTGGCCGATGAAACCGCTTACGAATGGGTGGAATTTACCGATGACGAAGACCTGCCCGCCGCCTTTCACGGCTTGCCCGATGCGGCATAATCAAGATTGATGATATTAAGTAGAGGCCGTCTGAAAACATAAAATCCGTTTCAGACGGCCTTTTATCTTGCCTAAATATTTCCTAATAAGAAATGCTGTTTCAATAAAACCTATATTTATTAACTATAGCCGTTTCAATTTAGTTTGATACAGCGTTGCTGCGCCTGGCCGTACTACTTGTACTGTCTGCGGCTTGCTGCCTTGTATTAGAGTAAGTTTTCCCTCTATACCGTTCATTGCGCCGCAGCGAAACACGTTAATACTCCATGAAAATAAACAGGCCGTCTGAAACACATATTTTCAGACGGCCTGAGACCTTTGCAAAAACGAACCGTCGCACCCGCGCAGGCGGGTGCCTAGTCTGAAGCTCAGCTTCAGCTCAAGCTTGCCAGCTCTGGAAATTTATAACCTCATGATTCATATTGGATTTTTAGAATCAAAAAGGTAGGCAGACAAGCAAAGTGATGCTTTGCACTGGGCACCCGCCTGCGCGGGTGCAACAAGCGGGCATTTTGCAAAGGTTCCGCCCTGTTTTATATTTTACTGATTATATCGGCTTCAATCCCCCATCACTTTCCCTTCCCGGCGCGGATCCGCCCCGCCTTCGAGGCCGTCTGAACGGATAACAATGCCCTGCACGCCCGAGTTCAAATCGCGGATTTGCACTTTATAGCCCATCTGACCGAGGCCGGGGGCGAAATCGGCGGCGGCGGTGTGTTCTTCCACTTCGTAAGCGCTGCCGCGGTTGAGCATGTTCGGCAAATCAATCGCCTGTTGGATATTCATGCCCCAGTCGATGTGCGCCACCAGCGTTTTGGCGACATAGCCGATGATGCGGCTGCCGCCGGGCGAGCCGACGGCCAGATAGGGCGCGCCGTTTTTCAACACGATGGTCGGCGCCATCGAAGAGCGCGGCCGTTTGCCGGGGGCGGCGCTGTTGGCCACTTGGCGGCCTTGATCGGCCGGATTAAAGGCAAAGTCGGTCAGCTCGTTGTTGAGCAGATAGCCGTTGGCCATCAGCGTGGAGCCGAAAGCGTTTTCAATCGAAGTGGTCATCGATACCACATTACCGTCTTTATCCACAATCACGATGTGGCTGGTCGACGGCAGCTCGATGGGTTTGCCTTGGCTCAAGCCTTGTTTGAACTCGCCGGCCTTGATGTTTTCCTGCGCTTTATCGGTGGCGGCGATTTCGGCGGCACGCTGTTTCAGATAGGCATCGGCCAGCATCGCCCGCGCGGGCACAGCCACAAAATCCGGGTCGCCGACATAATAATCACGGTCGGCAAACGCCACCCGCGATGCCTCGCCGAGCCAGCGCCAGCTTTGCAGATTATCTGCTCCGGATGCCTGCATATCGTGCTGCTGCAAAATACCGAAAATCTGCCCCAGCGCCAGCCCGCCGGAAGAAGGCGCACCCATACCGCAGATTTCGTATTCACGGTAAGGCTTGCACACCGGCGCGCGCTCGATGACGCGGTATTTCTGGAAATCGGCGAGGCTCAAGGTGCCGGAATTGTCGGCGGCCGATTTCACCGCAGCCACCATATTTTGCGCAGGTCGACCGCTGTAAAACGGCGCGCTGCCTTCTTTAGCCAACAGGCGCACGCTTTGGGCGAATTCGGGATTTTTCAGCAAAGTGCCTGCCGCCAATGGTTTGCCGCCCGGCAGGAAATAGGCGGCGGTGGCGGGATAGCGGCGCAGGTATTGCTCGTTTTGCACAATTGAAGCGGCCATGCGCGGCGATACCTTGAAGCCTTCTTCGGCGAGCTTGACCGGATAATCAAACAGCCCCGCCCACGCCAGCTTGCCGTAGCGTTTGTGCACGTCTTCTAACAGCTTCGGAATTCCCGGCGTGCCGACCGAGCGGCCGCCGACCACCGCATCCATAAATTTCAGCGGCTGGCCGTCCGAATCCAGAAAAAGTTGCGGCGTAGCCCCTTGCGGCGCGGTTTCGCGCGCGTCAAACGTGGTCAGCTTCTTGGCCTGATTGTCCCAATAGACCAGAAACGCGCCGCCGCCCAAGCCGGACGACTGCGGCTCCACCAGGCTCAAGGTGGTCTGCATCGCAATCATGGCGTCGATGGCGCTGCCGCCGCGCTTCAATACTTCATAACCGGCTTCGGTGGCGAGCGGATTGGCCGAGGCGGCCATAAAATCTTTAGCGTGCACCAATTGCTGCGCCGTGCGCCCCGTGCCCTGTTCGGGTGCCAAATCGCCCGCGCCGCCCGCATTCGCGTTGGTTTGGACGGGTTGTGTGGCGCAGGCGGCCAGTGCGAAAGCGGCGGCGAAGCTGTAAAAAAGCGGTTTCAGCGGCATGCTTGTTCTCCTGGAATATTGTCGACATTTAGAACACAAATACTATACGGGATTAGCCCGCGCTCGCTCAAGCACAAGTTTCGGAGGCAAGCAGGGCGGCAAAGCTGTGCAAATCTGCCTGTTACCCACAATAAAGCCAGAAAAATCGAAATCATCCACAATTGCCCACAAGCTCAGGCTTGCATTTTCCCAAGCCTTTCAGACGGCCTATCCTGATAAAAAACAAGCACAAACAAGCTTATCCACAAGATAGAGCCCGCTTCAATATCATAATCTTTTTATTTATTAAAATAATCATTATTTATTGCTTTGCATCCGCCATCCAAGCCATCAGGCCGTCTGAAAGATTTTTTCTGAAATATCAAACATCAAAATCAAGCAGCGTTGTTTATTGGCGGTTAATCGGTTAAAGTTAGCAGCTGTAATTTTCAAAAAATCAAAGGACAGCAAATGAAAGGCGACATCGGCGTAATCGGTCTGGCCGTAATGGGTCAGAACCTGATTCTCAACATGAACGACAAAGGCTTCAAAGTCGTCGCTTTCAACCGGACTACCTCAAAAGTAGATGATTTTCTCAACGGCCCCGCCAAGGGCACCAACATCACCGGCGCGCATTCATTGCAAGAGCTGGTCGAAAAACTCGAAAGCCCGCGCAAAATCATGCTGATGGTGCGCGCAGGCAGCGTGGTGGATGAATTCATCGAGCAACTGCTGCCGCTTCTGGACAAAGGCGACATCATCATCGACGGCGGCAACGCCAATTATCCCGATTCCACCCGCCGCACCCGCTACCTGGCCGACAAAGGCATCCGCTTTATCGGCACCGGCGTATCCGGCGGCGAAGAAGGCGCGCGCAACGGCCCCTCCATCATGCCCGGCGGCAACGAAGAAGCCTGGCCGCATGTGAAGCCGATTTTGCAGGCGATTGCCGCCAAAACCCCGGCGGGCGAGCCCTGCTGCGACTGGGTTGGCCGCGAAGGCGCCGGCCATTTCGTGAAAATGGTGCACAACGGCATCGAATATGGCGACATGCAGCTGATTTGCGAAGCCTACCAATTCATGAAAGACGGCCTCGGCCTCAACCATGACGAAATGCACGAAATTTTCAAACTCTGGAACACCACCGAGCTCGACAGCTATCTGATTCAGATTACCGCCGACATTCTCGGCTTCAAAGACGAAAACGGCGAAGCGCTGGTGGAAAAAATCCTCGACACCGCCGGCCAGAAAGGCACCGGCAAATGGACCGGCATCAACGCGCTCGATTTGGGCATTCCGCTGACCTTGATTTCCGAAGCCGTGTTCGCCCGTTGCGTGTCGTCGTTCAAAGAGCAGCGCGTGGCAGCCGCCAAGCTGTTTGAAAGCCGCGTCAGCCCCATCGAAGGCAGCAAAACCGAGTGGGTCGAAGCCCTGCGTGAAGCGCTGCTGGCCTCGAAAATCATTTCCTATGCACAAGGCTTCATGCTGATTCGCGAAGCCAGCGAAGCCAACGATTGGGCGCTCAACTACGGCAATACCGCGCTGCTGTGGCGCGAAGGCTGCATCATCCGCAGCGCCTTCCTCGGCAACATCCGCGATGCTTACGAAGCCAATCCCGATTTGGTGTTTCTCGGCGCCGACGAATATTTCCGCAATATTCTCGAGCAGTGTATGGCTGCCTGGCGCAAAGTGGTGGCCAAATCCATCGAAGCCGGTATCCCCATGCCCTGCATGGCTTCGGCACTGACCTTCCTCGACGGCTACACCACCGAGCGTCTGCCCGCCAACCTGCTGCAGGCCCAGCGCGATTACTTCGGCGCCCACACTTACGAGCGCACCGACAAACCGCGCGGCGAGTTTTTCCACACCAACTGGACCGGCACCGGCGGCGATACCGCCTCGACCACATATGATGTCTGATTAACGGCAAATATCGGTAAAGGCCGTCTGAAAACCCTGCGGGGTTTTCAGACGGCCTTTTATTGATTATTCAAGATATTGTTTTATTTGTATAAAATATTATTATACATCAACAGGGGCATGAATCTTGTCCGAAATATGACCGAGGCCGTCTGAAACATTGTTCAGACGGCCTCGCTTTGACCAAGCTTGCGGATTGGCGTTGCCGACAGCTTATGCACAAAGTTATCCACAAGCATGTGCAGCACAGCAGCCGTAGCGTGGGCTTTGCCCGCGAACAATATTTGAGCCTGCTGCTGCCTGCCAAGCTTCAAAAGCGGCTTACGCCACCACATTCTGTGGCGCACCCGCCACAAAAGCCTCAATGTTGGCCTGCAGAATATCAAACAGACGGTTTTGCGCTTCTTCGCTCGCCCAGGCCATGTGCGGGGTAATAATCAGGTTGGGCAGACGCGCTTTCAAGAGCGGGTTGCCGTGGCGCGGCGGCTCTTCGCTGAGCACGTCGAAACCCGCGCCGCCGAGTTGGCCGTATTTCAGCGCCGCCACCAGCGCGGTTTCGTCGACCAGGCCGCCGCGGCCGCAGTTGATGAGTACGGCGCCGGGTTTCATGTGTTGCAACTCGGCCTCGCCGATCATGTTGGCGGTGGCGTCGGTGAGCGGGCAATGCAGCGAAACAACATCGGCGCGGCGCAGCGCTTCACCGAACGCCACATAGCCGTCGCGCACGGTTTCGGCGTGTTTGTGTTCGCCGAACACCACTTCCATGTTAAATGCGCGCGCATAGCCGGCCAGCGTGTTGCCGATGCCGCCGCGGCCGAAAATCGCCAGCGTTTTGCCGTTCAAATCGCGCATCGGTGCGCCGAAATGGCAGAAATACGGCGATTGCGCCCACAAGCCCGCCGCCACGTCGCGCTGATAGGCGGGCAGATTGCGCATCAGCGCAATCATCAGCATAAAGGCGTGTTCGGCCACCGATTCGTTGCCGTAGGCGCGGATGTTGCACACGGCCACACCGGCGGCGCGGGCGGCATCGAGGTCGATGTTGTTGACGCCGGTGGCGGCCACCGCAATCAGTTTCAATTGCGGATTGGCGGCGATGTGGGCGGCGGTCAGCGGCATTTTGTTGCACACCACAATATCGGCACCGGCAATGCAGGCGGCCGTGTCGGCCGATTCGGCGCTGCTGTATTCGCGCAGCTTGTATTCGAAAGCAAAGTCAAACGGGCGGCTGACCAGGGTTTCCCGCTCCAGCACCACAATATTCAGGCTCATGCACGCTCCTTTTCAATTAAAAAATAAATAACGATAGAAAATTTCTAAATGTAAATAAAAATAATCAACTGTACTTTTAATTTGATAATCATTATTATTTACATATCAAACAACCAAGTTTACCGATCTTCAGAAACGTCACTCCTGCATACAGCAGGCGGAGCGGTCTGTAAACCACAGCAAGGAAGCACATTATGTTCAAAACCATCACTTTTGCCGTATTGCATTTCGGCGTGGCCTTCAGCGTGGCCTACCTTCTGACCGGCAGCATCGGTATTTCCAGCGCGGTGGCGCTGATCGAGCCGATTGTGAACACGGTGGTGTTTTATTTTCACGAAAAAGCCTGGAACCGCTACGAGCGCAAAAAAGGCATCACGGTACGGCGCAGAAAAGGCAAGTTTCCGCTGCACCAGTGTGTCGGCAATTAACCGGTCTCCGGCTGTATTGAAGCACATGCAACCCTGTAGCGTTGCCTTTGCGTTGGAGCCGGTTCCGCCCGCCCGTTTTCATGTTGTCTGGTTCCATCGGCCGGCGAGCACCGCGCGGTTTCAAAAAAAGCCGCGCTTGTGGTAATCTTGCCGCATTTCCACCCTGTTTGCAAAGGATAAACAATGAGCCTGATTATTGAAGACATCGAAACCGGCCACGGCAAGGAAGCCGTCAAAGGCAAAGAAATCACCGTACACTACACTGGCTGGCTGCAAGACGGCACCAAATTCGATTCCAGCCTCGACCGCCGCCAACCGCTCACCATCGTACTCGGCGTGGGTCAGGTGATTCAGGGTTGGGACGAAGGTTTCGGCGGCATGAAAGAGGGCGGCAAACGCAAGCTCACCATCCCGCCGGAAATGGGCTATGGTGCGCATGGTGCGGGCGGTGTGATTCCACCGAATGCCACGCTGCTTTTTGAAGTAGAGCTGCTGAAGGTATACGAATAATTTTTTATCATATCAAAAATGAATTAAATCATTTTAATATCATGTAGTCAGATTAGAAATACACAGATTTCCACCGGGTTTTCCCCAAAGTTGTCCACAGGCCGTCTGAAAGGCATCGCGGGTGCGTAAAGTGCAACCGTCCGGCCTTTCAGACGGCCTGCTTTTGGAGTTAAAAAACTTAAATAGGCTTGAATTATCGGCAATTGCCATGTAAATATTGATGCGTAACAAATAGTTATTGTTATTGGCTGACCAGCAGTCGATGGCTCTGATAAGGCGCTTTATTCCCATAAACACCGAAAAGGAGAACCGTATGAATTTGGCAACCATCAAAACCATTCAAAGCCTGCAATCCGACCCCAGCGTAACCATCACGCTGCCCACCCACCGCAGCTATCCCGACAATGAAAAAGACCCCATCCGCCTGAAAAATCTGGTCAATCAGTCCATCAGCCGCCTCGAGCGGGATTACGGCAAGCGCGAAACCGCCGCCATCGCGGCCAGCATCAGCCGCCTGGCCGACGGCGTCAACCACCGCTACAACCTCGACGGGCTGGTGCTGTTTGCCAGCGCCGATTACACCGGCGTTTTCCACCTGCCGTTTGATTTGCCCGAGCGCGTCACCATTGCCGACAATTTCCTCACCCGCGATTTGGTGTATGCCTTCAACCGCAGCCCGCTGTATCTGCTGACCGTGTTGAGCGAAAACGGCACCCGCCTGTTTGTCGGCCACAAAGACGCGCTCGACGAGGTTGCCGCCTACGGCTTCCCCTTTACCCTCGAAGCAGAAACCCCCGAAGCCAGCGTCAGCCAAGACATCAGCCACGTGCGCGACCAAATGCTGACTGACCAGATGCGCGACGTCGGCGAAGCATTGGCCGAAGCGCAAAAACAGATTGCCGCACCGATTGTGGTGGCGGGCGTCGACCGCAACATCGGCCATTTCAAAGACGGCGCGCGCAACAGCGGGCAGGTGATGCTGTATATCAACAGCGGCCACAACAGCGACAGCGCCCGCGAACTGGCGCAAACCGTCTGGCCGCAAGTCAGAGAGGCGTTGGCCGCAGCGCGCGGGCAAGTGGCTGCCGAGCTGGAAAACGCCAAGAGCAACAACCTGTTTGTCGGCGGCCTCAACGAAATCTGGCAGGCGGTAAACGATGGCCGCGCGGCTGTGTTGGTGGTGGAGGAAGATTTGCACATTGCCGCCGAAGTGAGCAGCGACGGCCGCGAAATCACCGAAGTGTTGGCCGAAGCCGCAGGCAGCAGCGGTTATGAAGACATCGTCGACGAAATCATCGAAAAAGCGCTGGCCACCGGCGCAGAAGTGAAATTTGCCGACAACGGCAGCCTCAAAGCCGTCAACCCGATGCGCGGCATGGCGGTGATTACCCGTTATTGATAATAGGGCGAAAGGCCGTCTGAAAGCCGTTATATAGTCGCTCCGTTAGATTGATACAGCGTTGCTGCGCCTTGCCGTACTACCTGTACTGTCTGCGGCTTGCTGCTTTGTCTCAATCTAAATTGAAACGACTATAGTTTTCAGACGGCCTTTTTTATCGCAAATCAGCATACGCTGTATTCAGGCAGGAGCCCTTGCAAAAAAACAACCGTCGCACCCGCGCAGGCGGGTGCCCAGTGCAAAGCGCAGCTTTGCTTGTCTACCCATTTTCTGATTCTAAAAACCCAATATAAATCATTAGGTTGAAAATTTCCAGAGCTGGCAGGTTTGAGCTGAAGCTTTGCTTCAGACTGGGCACCCGCCTGCGCGGGTGCGACGAGCGCAGAGGTCTCAGGCCGTCTGAAAGCCATCACCCCTTTCAGACGGCCTGATCGATTGTAAGCCGCTTTTACGCAGGCTTTACCGAAAACAACCTGCCGCTAAGTAAGCGCTAAGTTTGCCGTCCTATACTGGCTGTAATGAAACCGAAAGCGGCTTCACCCCCGAATTCAACAACCAGAAGGAAATGCATCATGAAAAAAACCATCGCCGTATTGCTCAGCGCCGTTATCGGCCTCACCTCCGCCGCCGGTTTTGCCGCCCCCGCCAACGAACAGCAGCCCCGTCCCGCCCAAACCCAACAGGCGCCCGGAGCCAAGGCTCAAAACCAGTCTGACCGCAAAATCGAGCGCAAAGGCGACCGTAAAGGCGAGCGTGCCGAGCGTCAGGACAAACGTCAGGATGCCCGCAAAAAAGGCCAGCATCAAAAACGCCATGCCCAAAACACCAAAAATGGAAACAAACAACAGCTGAAAAAAAACCAAAAACCGCAAAACCAGCGTGCGGCCAAAGCCGAGCCGATGCGCGAACGCGCCCAGACACGCTAAGCAGACAAACAGCAGCAACCATGCCGCCCGGCAGCTTCGGGCGGCTTTTTTTACCGTCGGGGCTTTCGGAACGGCGCAAAACAGCGTAGGCTTTTCGAATATTTTTACCCGTTTGTTCCGCCATGAGAATCCTGTTACTTGAAGACGACGGCATGATTGCCGAAGCCATGCGCGACACCCTGAAAGCCGCCGGTTACAGCGCCGACTGGGTACGCGACGGCGAAGAGGCCGAAACCGCGCTGGCCGCCCACGATTACCCGCTGGCGCTGCTGGATGTGGGTGTGCCGAAAAAAAGCGGTCTGGCAGTATTGGCAACGCTGCGGCAGCGCCGTGCTGACACCGCCGTGATACTGGTCACCGCCCGCGATGCGCTGGAAGAGCGGGTAGAGGGGCTGGATTTGGGCGCCGACGATTATGTGGTCAAGCCGTTTGAGCCGGAAGAATTGCTGGCGCGCATCCGCGCCGTTATCCGCCGCCACGCGGGCAGCAGCGAGCCTCTGATCGGCAACGGCGTGCTCACGCTCAACCCGGCCACCCGCGAAATCAGCCGCGAAGGCAGCAGCCACCGCCTGTCGGCGCGCGAATATGCGCTGCTGCACGCGCTGCTGCTGCGGCCGGGCGCGGTGTTGTCGCGGCAGGAGCTGGAAGAGCGGATTTACGGCTGGAACGAAGAAGTGGAGAGCAACGCGGTGGAATTTCTGATTCACAGCATCCGCAAGAAACTCGGCAGCGATGCGATTAAAAACGTAAGGGGGTTGGGATGGCTGGTGCCGCCGCAAGCATAAACCGCTCATTGCGCCGGCAATTGTCGGTGGGGCTGTCGCTGCTGGTTTCCGCCGTGGCGCTGGCGGCGGGTGCGCTTTCCTATTACAGCGCTTTTCGCGAGGCGCACACGCTGCAAGACAGCCAGCTCAAACACATTGCCGGCCTGGTCGATCCGCGCAGCCCGCTGTTGCGGCAGGGCGGGTTGGCGCCGAATGACGGAGATACCGATTTGCCGCAGCCCGATGTGGTGATTCAAAGCATCGCCTCGCCCGAACTCGACCGCATTTTCAACAACCCCGGTGCGGCGGCGGCCTTGCGCCGCTATCCGCCCGGTTTTCATGATTTTTACAGCCGCAGCGGCGAAGAATGGCGCGTGTATATCCATGAGTTCCGCCGCCCCGGCCAGCGCGTGGTGCTGGCGCAGCGTGCCGCACACCGCAACCGCATCGCCGCCACCAGCGCGCGTTTGGCGGTGGTGCCGCTGCTGGTGCTGATTCCGCTGGTGTGGCTGTTTACCGGCCTCTTGACCCGACGGCTGCTCCGGCCCTTGCAGCAGCTCAGCAATGAAGTGGGGCACCGCACCGAAAACGATTTGCAGCCGCTCGACAGCCGCCACGTGCCGCAGGAAGTGTTGCCGCTGGTGGAAGCCATCAACCGCCAACTGGAGCAAATCCGCGCCGCCCGCGAGCACGACAAGCGCTTTATCGGCAACGCCGCCCACGAATTGCGCACGCCGGTGACCGCGCTCACGCTGCAAATGGCGCAATTGGCGCAGCAGGATTTGAGCGAGGCCGAGCGGCGCGACAAGCTGGCCAAAGTGCGCAGCGGCCTGCAGCGCACCCAGCAGCTGCTCAACCAGCTTTTGAGCATGGCGCGCGCGCAAAACACGCCCCGCCAGGCCGCCGCCGATACGGCGCTGCTGCCGCTGTTGCGCAGCCTGTATGCCGATGCGCTGCCGCTGATTGAGCAGAAAAAGCTGGATGTGGGCGTGTCGGTGGCGCAGGATTACCGCCTCGCCATCGAGCAGGCCGATTTGCACGGCATTCTCAAAAACCTGCTGGAAAACGCCATCCGCTACACGCCTCAAGGCGGGCGCATCGACATCGGTTGCGAGGAAACTTCAGACGGCCGTCTGAACATCAGTGTGCGCGACAGCGGCTGCGGCATTCCGGCGGCCGAGCGCGAGCGCGTGTTCGAGCCGTTTTACCGCGTGGCACACGCCGAAACCGGCAGCGGCCTCGGGCTTTCCATCGTCAAAACCCTGTGCGACAAATGGGGCCTGCACATCAGCCTCGCCGATGCCGAAGCGGGCGGGGCAAGCGGCCAAAGCGGGCTGGCGGCGGTGGTGACATGGCCGCCGCAATCGTGGCGGCGCGAAGATTGAGCAAGAGGCCGAGACCTTGGCAAACCAGTAACCGTCGCACCCGCGCAGGCGGGTGCCCAGGGCAAAGCGCAGCTTTGCTTGTCTGCCTGGATTTAAAAAAATACAATATAAATCATTAGGTTGTGAATTTTCAGAGCTGGTAAGTTTGAGCTGAAGCTGCACTTCAGACTGGGCACCCGCCTGCGCGGGTGCGACGGTTCGTTTTGACAAAGGTCATACAGGCCGTCTGAAACTGATTTTATGTTTTCAGACGGCCTGTATGCTTTATAATCAGCTTTCAGATATCGTCGGAGATGTATAGTGGGAAAACTTACTCTAATACAAGGCAGCAAGCCGCAGACAGTACAGCTAGTACGGCTAGGCGCAGCAACGCCGTAGTAGGAATTAAGTTTTTCCACTATAGATTCTGATACAAGGCGAGCCAACGCCGTAGCAGAAACTCATTTCTCCGACTATAACGACTGTTTATGCAAAATAAAAGGAACTCTCCATGAGCTTACCCGCCTGCCCGCAATGCGGCTCCGAATTCACTTATCACGACGGCGTGCAGCTGGTCTGCCCCGAATGCGCCCACGAATGGCAGGAAGGCGAGGCCGCTGCCGAAGAAACCGCGGTGGTGAAAGACGCCAACGGCACGCCGCTGGCCGACGGCGACACCGTGGTATTGATTAAAGATTTGAAAGTGAAAGGCTCTTCGCAAGTCATCAAGCAGGGCACCAAAGTCAAAGGCATCCGTTTGCAAGAGGGTGACCACGACATCGCCTGTAAAATCGACGGCAGCAGCATGAACCTGAAATCGGAATTCGTGAAAAAAGCCTGAGGTTTTATATAGTCGTTCCGCTAGATTGAGACAAGGCGCAGCAACGCTGTATCAAACTAACGGAACGGCTATAGTATGAAAGAGGCCGTCTGAAATCCTGTTTTCAGACGGCCTTGTTATATAATGCATCCATTCTGTTTTCGAGAGCCGCCATGTCCAGCCCCCAGCCCACCATTGCCGCCATCGCCACCGCCCCCGGTCGCGGCGGCGTCGGCGTTATCCGACTGTCCGGCAAAGACCTGCTGCCCTTGGCGCAGCAAATCAGCGGCGGCAAAACGCCGAAGCCGCGCGTGGCGGTGTACACCGATTTCCTGGCTGCCGACGGCCAGCCGCTGGATAACGGCCTGCTGCTCTACTTCGCCGCGCCCGCCAGCTTTACCGGCGAAGACGTAATCGAATTGCAGGGCCACGGCGGGCCGGTGGTGATGCAGATGCTGTTGCAGCGCTGCCTCGAATTGGGCGCAAACATGGCCGAACCGGGCGAATTCACCAAACGCGCTTTTCTCAACAACAAGCTTGATTTGGCGCAGGCCGAGAGCGTGGCCGATTTGATTGATGCCTCCAGCCAATCGGCGGCGAGAATGGCGCTGCGTTCGCTCAAAGGCGCCTTTTCCGAGCATATCCACCAGCTTGTCGACGAATTGATTACGCTGCGGATGCTGGTCGAAGCCACGCTGGACTTTCCCGAAGAGGACATCGATTTTCTCGAAGCCGCCGACGCCAAAGGCAAGCTCGCCGCCTTGCAGCGGCAGCTGCAAACCGTGTTGGCCAGCGCCGAGCAGGGCGCGATTTTGCGCGAGGGCATGAACGTGGTGTTGGTGGGCGCGCCGAATGTGGGCAAGTCCAGTTTGTTGAATGCTTTGGCGGGCGACGATGTGGCGATTGTGACCGACATTGCCGGCACCACCCGCGACACCGTGCGCGAACAGATTACGCTCGACGGCGTGCCCGTGCACATCATCGACACCGCCGGCCTGCGCGAAACCGACGACGTAGTCGAGCAAATCGGCATAGAGCGCAGCCGCAAAGCCGTGCAGGAAGCCGATGTGGCGCTGATTCTGATCGACTCGCGCGAAGGCATCAACGCCACCACCCGCACCATTCTCGACAGCTTGCCCGTCGCGTTGAAAAAAATCGAAGTGCACAACAAAATCGACCTTACCCACGAAGCCGCTGCCTTTTCAGAAGGCATCGAAACCGCCAGTGGCGCGGATGCGCTGATTAAATTATCGGCCAAAGAGAAACAAGGTCTGGATTTGCTCAAACAGGCCTTGTTGAAAGAAATCGGTTGGCAGGGCGAAAGCGAAAGCCTGTTTCTCGCCCGCAGCCGCCATCTCAAAGCATTGCATCAGGCCGAAGCCGAGTTGGAAAACGCCGCTTTGTGCGGCAACCACCAAATCGAATTATTGGCCGAACATTTGCGGCTGGCGCAATCGGCGTGCAGCGAAATCACCGGCGAATTTACCGCCGACGATTTGCTCGGCGTGATTTTCTCGCGTTTTTGCATCGGCAAATAAGGGGTTGGATTCGGCGGGGACGGCCTGTAACCTGCGCCCCCCTCCCTCTGGGAGAGGGTGGAAAATCGCCAGGTTTGCATCAACCATATCAATAATCCAAGGCCGTCTGAAATAATATGAAACCTTTGCAAAATTTCCCTACTCGTCGCACCCGCGCAGGCGGGTGCCTAGTGCAAAGCATCGCTTTGCTTGTCTGCCTAAATTCTAAAAAATCCAATATAAATCATTAAGTTGTGAATTTACAGAGCTGGCAAGTTTGAACTGAAGCGTTGCTTCAGACTGGGCACCCGCCTGCGCGGGTGCGACGATTGTTTTTTGCAAAGCCGATGTAAGTTTTGTAGCGTGGGCTCTGCCCACGAAAGCCTGTTTAAATCAGTGAAAAAATCGTCGAACCGCAAAAATCTTTTCAGACGGCCTCCACATTCATAGTTATCGAAATCATTGCTGCGCCTGCGGCGGCTCCGCTTTCTCCGCTTCCGCCAGATCGTCCATTTCCTGCTCCAGCTTATCGGCATAAGCCTGCGCTTCCACTTCGTCAAACGGCTTGATGACACCCGTGTCGTTGCGCGGGTCGAGGTCGGCCATCACCTGGCTGGCGGCGCCCGGCATATTCACATGCACGCTGCGCCTGTCTTGCGGCACCGGTTTTTGCTGCCAGGCAAACAGCGCCAGCAAGCCCGCGCAAATCGCAAAATAGCCGTAAAAACCGTAGCGCTCGGCCTGGTCCATCACCACGCCCAATACCAACGGCGCCATCAGCGAGCCCATGCCGTAGCTGAACAACAGGCTGCGGCTCACCTCCACCGTGTTCATCTCGTTGGGCAATTGGTCGTTGGCCCGCGCCACGCTCAAGGCATACAGCGTAAACAGGCCGATGCCGAAAAACGCCGCCACCAGATACTGCACCCACATGTGGACAAAACCCGACAGCATCAGCAGCAAACCCGCCGCCGCGCCCACCGCCGCCACCAGCGAGCAGGCCAGAATCGCATTGCGGCGCCCGTAGCGGTCGGACAGCCGCGCCACCGGCAGCTGCACCGCAAAACCGCACACCATCGCCACCATCAGATAAAACGAAATCTGGCGCACGCCGAAGCCCTGTTGCAGCAGAAACACCGACGCCATGGTGAAAAAACCGTTCATCAACAGGCCGCCGATAAAGCTGCCCACCAAGGCCAGCGGCGCAATCGCAAACAGGCGCGGCAGGCTGATGCGCTGGCGCGGCGGCAATTCCGGCGCCTTCAGCCGCGTCAGCGCCACCGGCAGCATCGCCGCCATCACCAAAATCGCCGCCAGCGTGAAAATATCGTTGCTCGACGGCTTCAGGCTCAACAGCGCAATACCCGCCGTAAACGCAATATAGTAAACCACATTATAAAAAGCCAACACCCGCGCCCGCGCCACCGCCGCGCTGCGTTCGGCAAACCAGCTCTCCACAATCATCAAGAGGCTGTAATAGCAAAAGCCCAACACCACCCGCAAAATCCCCCACGCCCACAGATTGTCGGTCATCATGTGCCCCAGCGCCGCAATGGCAAACACCGCGCCAAACACGCTGAAACCGCGAATATGCCCCACCCCCGACACCACCCGGTGCGCCGCCACCGCACTCAACGCCGCGCCCGCAAAAAAAGCCGCATTCAGCGCACCGATGGCGGTGTTGGTCACACCCATCTGCGACAGCTTCACCCCCGCCGAGTTGAGAAACAGGCCGAAACCGGCGAAGAGGAAAAATACCGAGAAAAAAAGCGAATAGAATTTGTTGGACTGGTCGGTCATCGGTGCGATTCCGTAAGGGTTGCGGGGAAAACGCAAGCGTGACAGATTGGAGGGGGCGTGTAAATATAGTCGGAGAAATTAGTTTCTGCTACGGCGTTGACTCGCCTTGCCGTACTATCTGTACTGTTTGCGGCTTGCTGCCTTGTATTAGAGTAAGTTTTCCCACTATATAATTTCTCCGACTATAGGGGAAAAGAGTGAGGCCGTCTGAAAGCATTCAGACGGCCTTGGGCTTGGGCGGTTACATTAAAGCGTATTGCCTTCGGTTTTGATTTGCTTGGCTACAATTTAAAAAAATATATTTTATATCAATATGATATTAGGGCTTACAACAAAATAACCGTCGCACCCGCGCAAGCGGGCGCCCAGTCTGAAGCACAGCTTCAGCTTAACCCTATCAGTCTTGGAAATACACAATCTTTTGATTCGCATTGAATTTTTGAAATCAAAAAAATGTGCAACAAGCAAAGCTACGCTTTGCGCTAGGCACCCGCCTGCGCGGGTGCGACGGGCAAAGGGATTTTGTAAAGATCTCGGCTGTTTCATTCGCTGGAATGGCAGATTTGAATCTGTGTATCCGACCAATCATGCCAATCCAATATGATCTCTTCTTGCCGGTATAGCTGTCTGGCTTGTTGCAAAGCTTGAGCCGGTGATTCTGATTCTACCGTGATCACGCGGCTGAGGGTTTCTTGAATTTCGATTTGGAAAGAAGCCATCACGATTCCTTGATGTTGATTTTGCGGTATTGCCCGCGCCCGTTGAACTCGATGAGGTGCTGGTCGCGCAGCAGTTGCAGTTGTTGGCGGATTTTGTCTTTGATGTGGCGGTTGGCCGGAAACTGGATTTGAAGCTGCGGCTCAAAAGCATACATTTGCGCCAATGTGAATTGCTCGGGTAATTTTTCCACGCAGCCCATAACGGCCAGCAGCCAGCCTTTGTGCTCGGTTTTTTGTTGGCGCAAAAACAGGTTTTGCTGCCATTGCCGATATACGGTTTCAGACGGCATGATGGTGCTTTTGTCTACCAACAGGATTTTGCCGCTGGCGGGCAGCCTGCCGAGGTTGATGTTGCAACCGACCCAACCCGCGCGTTTGGCCGTTTCGGCCAACGGCTTGCGCGGGATAATGATTTCAGGCGTGAAAAAATGTTTCGGCACCAGCATCAATTGGCGTACCGAATAATCGGCTTTGTTGTAGCTCAAAAAGAAAAAACTGGGATTGTCGGCAGCCTGAATGCGTTGCAACATGGTGGCATAAGCGCCGTCGTTGATGATTTTACCTGCCGATTTCGCCTGTTTGCTTTTCAATTCGAATTGCTCGGCGCACTCGGGGCAGTCAAAATCCAAGACCGGGCGGTTGTTGTCTGCTTTGCGGATGGACGAGCAACCGCAGTTGGGGCAATAACCGTTTTCGCGCAACCAGTCTTCGGTCAGTATTCGGGCAATTTGGGCGTGGCTTTTATAACCTGCTGCCAGAGCCGTATTGAAATATAAATTCATTTGCAAATGATAAAACAATAGAAAATTGAAACATGAAGCCGTCTGAACGCTTTCAGACGGCCTCGTTTTTTTAATCGGCCAACCCCTTCAACCGATACAACACCTCCAGCGCTTCCCGCGGCGACAATTCGTCGGGCCGGATGTCGGCGAGTTCGGCCAATATCGGGTGTTCTGCAATGGCTAAAGCATTGGTTTCCTGCTCGGCTTCCGGCGCGGTTTCAGACGGCATCATATTGAAAATATCCATTTGCGGCTGATTGGCGGCGGCCTGGCTTTCGAGCGCGTCGAGGTGTTGGCGGGCGGCTTTGAGGGCGCGGGCGGGCAGGCCGGCGAGTTTGGCGACGGCGATGCCGTAGCTTTTGCTGGCGGGGCCGGGCTCGATGTGGTGCAGGAAAACGATGTCTTGCCCTTCCTCAAGCGCGGAGAGGTGCATATTGACGGCGTTGGCGTGCGCTTCGGGTAATTTGGTCAGCTCGAAATAGTGGGTGGCGAAGAGGCTGAAGGATTTGTTTTTCTGCAACAGATGCTCGGCGATGGCTTGGGCGAGGGCGAGGCCGTCGAAGGTGGAGGTGCCGCGGCCGACTTCGTCCATCAAGACCAGCGATTGCTCGGTGGCGTGGTGGAGGATGTAGGCGGTTTCGCTCATTTCCACCATAAAGGTGGAGCGGTTGCCGGCGAGGTCGTCGCTGGCGCCGATGCGGGTGAAAATCTGGTCGATGGGGCCGATTTTGGCGCTGTCGGCGGGCACGAAGCTGCCGGTGTGGGCGAGCAGGGTAATCAGCGCGACTTGGCGCATATAGGTGGATTTGCCGCCCATATTGGGGCCGGTGAGCAGCATCAGGCGGTGTTTGTGGTCGAGATTGGTGTGGTTGGCGCTGAAGTGGCGCACTTGCTGTTCGACCACGGGATGGCGGCCTGCCTGAATGTCGATAAGGGGGTAGTCGGCGAATTCGGGCGCGGTGTAGCCGCGGGTTTCGGCGTGGCGGGCGAAGGTGGCGAGCACATCGAGCGCGGCGGCGGCTTTGGCGGTTTGTTGCAAGGCTTTCAGACGGCCTTGCAGCTCTTTGAGCAGTGCTTCGAATAGTTGTTTTTCCAAAGCCAGCGCGTTGTCTTGCGCGGCCAATACTTTGTCTTCAAAGGTTTTTAATTCGGGCGTGATGAAGCGCTCGGCGTTTTTGAGGGTTTGGCGGCGCTGGTAGTCGGCGGGTGCTTGTTCGGCCTGCACTTTGGAAAGCTCGATGTAAAAGCCGTGTACGCGGTTGAATTCGACTTTTAATGTGGAGAGGCCGGTGCGTTCGCGTTCGCGCGCTTCCAGCGCCAGCAGGAATTCGTCGCCGTGGTTTTGGATGTGGCGCAATTCGTCGAGCTCGGCGTGGTAGCCGTGGTTGATGACGCCGCCGTCGCGCAGCCACACGGCGGGCTCGGGCAGGATGGCGGCGGCGAGGCGTTCGGCGATGGGCAGGATTTCGGGGAACACGGCTTGCAGGGTTTGCAGCAGGCCGGAGGGGGTGTCGGGCAGCTCGATGTCGCGGGCGAGGATAAACAGGCTGTCGCGCAGGGCGGCCAAATCGCGCGGGCGGGCGTTGCCGACGGCGATGCGCGCGGCGATGCGTTCGATGTCGGCAAGGTTTTTCAGACGGCCTTGCAGGGCTTCATAATGCGTTTGCAGTTCGGCCACTGCTTGTTGACGCGCACGGATGTGTTCGCGGCGGCGCAGCGGGTGGTGCAGCCACAAGGCCAAAAGGCGGCTGCCCA
This sequence comes from Neisseria sp., assembly GCA_030538415.1. Taxonomy (GTDB): domain Bacteria; phylum Pseudomonadota; class Gammaproteobacteria; order Burkholderiales; family Neisseriaceae; genus Neisseria. Next base: position 49,164 of record JAUNTY010000009.1, read on the forward strand.
TGTGGGTGGCGCAGTCGTCAAGCGCGGAAAAAAGCGTGGGCGCTTTGTGGCCGCTGAGGGTTTGGGTGATTTCAAGGTTGCGGCGGGTGGCCGCGTCCATGCCGATATACTGGCTGTCGGTTTCGAGCGAGAGGCCGTCGAGGTGTTGCGGCAGTTGGCTTTGGGTGAGGCGGATGTAGTTGAGCAATGCGCCGGCTGCGCCGATGGCGGCGGCGTGTTCTTCAAGATTGAGGCCGAAGCCGCGCAAATCCTGGCTGCCGAAATGGTTTTGCAGCAAGGCCGCACCGGCATCGGCGGCAAACTGCCAGGCATTGAGGCGGGTGAGGTTGCGGCCTTCGACGGCTGGTGCGGATTTGTGGTCGGGCAGCAGGATTTCGGCGGCATTCAGGCGCGCCAGCTCGTCGGCCAATTTTTCCTGAGTGGTGAGCTTGGCCTTGAATTCGCCGCTTTGCAGCGAAGCCCAAGCGAGGCCGATGTGTTTTTTGTCGGATTTGTCGGCATACACCGCCGCGATGCGGTTGGTTTCCTTGTCTTCCAGAAAGGCCGAGTCGGTAAGCGTGCCGGGAGTCACGATGCGCACCACTTTGCGCTCCACCGGCCCTTTGCTGGCGCCCACTTCGCCCACCTGCTCGCAAATGGCCACGCTCTCGCCCATTTTCACGAGGCGCGCCAGATATTGCTCGGCGGCATGAAACGGCACGCCCGCCATTTTAATCGGCTCGCCGTCGAGCTGGCCGCGGGTGGTGAGGGTGATGTCGAGCAGCCTGGCCGCTTTGACCGCGTCGTCGAAAAAGAGCTCGTAAAAGTCGCCCATGCGGTAAAACACCAGTTTGTCTTGGTGGTCGGCTTTGATGCCGAGGTATTGCTGCATCATCGGGGAAACGGGTTTGCTCATTTTTCAGACGGCCTTGTTTGAATGCAAAACAAAACGCTATTGTAGCAAAACCGTTAAAACCCGTGGCGGCGCATTTAATCTTTTGATTCTATGCTAGAATGTGCCGACACATTGCAGACGACCCGGATAAACCGCCGTAAGGCCGTCTGAACAAGGAACCAACATTGCGTAAAACAGTCTTCAGGTTTACCGTTTAATCTTATGCCGTAATGATGTTTCAGACGGCCTCCATGCACAGAAATCATGAATTCAGCCAAAATTTTCCGTTTCGCCCTGATGGGCCTTGCCGCCGCCATTCTGGCTGCCTGCGGCACCAAGCGTACCCCTGTTTATACCCCTTCCACCCCAACCCCCCTGCCGGTTACCCCAGGCACCCCCTTGCCCGCGGGTACCCCCCTGCCGCAAGGTCATACCCTAGCGCCGGGCGGCGGTGCCAGCTATAAAGTGGTTTCCTATGCCGGGTTGCCGCAATGGAACCAGCAGAATTTTGCCAACAGCCTGCGCTCGTTCCGCCTCGGTTGCGAGAAGCTGCAAGCCCAGCCCGACTGGCAAAACGTCTGCGCCCAAGCCGCGCAAACGCCGGGTAACAATGCCGCCGCCAAAAGCTTTTTCGAACAGTATTTCACCCCTTGGGAGGTAAGCGGCAACGGCAAGCTCGGCGGCACGGTGACGGGCTATTACGAACCGGTGCTGCATGGCGACGTGAAGCAGACCCGCCAGGCGCGCTTCCCGATTTACGGCATTCCGAATGATTTCGTGTCGGTGGATTTGCCCGCCAACCTGCGTGCGAGCAAAGGCACCGTACGCATCCAGCCCACCGGCCAAAACAAGGGCATGATCAGCGCATCCGGCGCATACAGCGCCAATCTGGCGCAATTCCCGATTACCGAGCGCACCCGCGCGCTCAAGGGCCGCTTTGTCGGCAACCAGTTTGTGCCCTATTACACCCGCAGCCAGATCAACGGCGGTGCGCTCAACGGCAAAGCGCCGATTCTGGGCTATGCCGATGATGCGGTAGAGCTGTTTTTCCTGCACATCCAGGGTTCAGGCCGTCTGAAAACCCCGGGCGGCCAATACGTGCGCCTCGGTTTTGCCGACAAAAACGAATACCCTTATGTGTCCATCGGCCGCTACATGGCCGACAAGGGCTACCTGCCGCTGGCGCAAACCACCATGCAGGGCATCAAGGCCTATATGCGCCAAAATCCACAGCGGCTGGCCGAAGTGTTGGGGCAAAACCCGAGCTATGTGTTTTTCCGCGAGCTGTCGGGCAATGACGACGGCCCCATCGGCGCATTGGGCACTCCCTTGATGGGCGAATACGCCGGTGCGGTCGACCGCCACTACATCACGCTGGGCGCGCCGATTTTCGTGGCCACCACCCACCCCGTCAACAACAATGCCCACAACCGCCTGATTATGGCGCAGGATACCGGCAGCGCGATTAAAGGCGCGGTGCGGGTGGATTATTTCTGGGGCTATGGCGACGATGCGGGCAATGTGGCGGGCAAGCAGAAGCATACCGGTTATGTGTGGCAGCTCCTGCCCAACGGCGTGGCGCCGCAATACCGTCCGTAAGCTTGCCGTATGATTAGAGGCCGTCTGAAAGGTTTGCTTTCAGACGGCCTTTCGTACCCGTGCCTGCCGCCGAATCCTGCTACAATTTGAGCATAATTTAATCAAGAAATATTTTCAAAACCATGAGAACGCCGCCGCTCAACCCCAAAATCATCGCCACGCTGCCCATCTTTGCCAGCGTGTTTATCGCCGCCACGCTGGTGTGGTATTTCAACCTGCCCAGGCTTTCCATGCCGCTGGTGCTCGGCATCATTGCGGGCGGGCTGGTGGATTTGGACAACCGCCTCACCGGCCGTCTGAAAAACATCGTCTTCACCGTGGGAGCGTTTGCCGTTGCCTCGCTCTCCGTCCAGCTCACCTTGGGCAAGGGCATGCTGTTTGCGTTGGTGATGACGGCGCTGACCTTCTTCTTCACCCTGCTGGGCGCGGTGGGCGTGCGCTACCGCACCATCGCCTTCGGCACGCTGGCGGTGGCCACCTATACCACGCTCACCTACACCCCCGAAATCCCCTGGTTCATCAACCCGCTGCTGATTCTCTGCGGCACCGTGCTCTACAGCAGCATGACGCTGGCGGTGCACATTATCTTCCCGCACCGGCCGGTGCAGGAAAACATGGCTGCCGCGTTTGCCGCGCTGGGCGGTTATTTTGATGCCAAGGCCGCGTTTTTCGACCCCGACGAAGCCGAGATGCTGGAGCGGCAGCAGATTCATCTGGCGCTGAAAAACAGCGGCGTGATTGCCGCTTTCAATGCCTGCCGCAGCGCCCTGTTTTACCGCATGCGCGGCCAGCACCGCCATCCGCGCACCATGCGCATGCTGCGCTTTTACTTCACCGCCCAGGATATCCACGAGCGCATCAGCTCGGCGCACGTCGACTACCGCGAGCTGGCCGACAAGCTGAAAAACACCGACCTGATTTTCCGCATCCAGCGCCTGCTCGAATTGCAGGGGCAGGCCTGCCGCGATGTGGCCGAAAGCCTGCGCTTGGGCACGCCCTATCAATATAGCGAACGTCTGGCGCGCGCGGTGGCGGGCAGCCGCCAGTCGCTCAAGCTTTATGCCCAAAGTCATCAGGGCAACGAAGTGCACGCGCTGCAGCGGCTGCTGGAAAACCTCGGCAGCGTCGATTACCAGCTGCGCCACATCGAAAAAGGCAGCGACGAAGCGCTCGACGGCGATTCCGACCAAACCCGCATCGCCTCGCAGGAAGGCCGCGGCCTCAAGCAGGTGTGGCCTGCGGTAAAAAGCCAGCTCAATTTCGATTCGCCGGTGTTCCGCCATACCGTGCGCCTTTCCATCGTGGTGTTTGCGTGCTGCATGATTGTGGAGCTGCTCGACCTCAAGCTCGGCTACTGGATTCTGCTCACCGCCCTGTTTGTGTGCCAGCCCAACTATTCGGCCACCAAAAGCCGCGTGGTGCAGCGCATCGCCGGCACCGTGCTCGGCGTGGTGGTGGGCTCGCTGGTGCCGTATTTCACCCCCTCGGTGGAAACCAAATTGTGGATTGTGGTAGCGTCGACCACGCTGTTTTTCTTTTTCCGCACCAATAAATACAGCTTCTCCACCTTTTTCATCACCATCCAGGCGCTCACCAGCTTTTCGCTGGCCGGGCTGGATGTGTATGCCGCCATGCCGCTGCGCATCATCGACACCATCATCGGCGCGGCCATCGCCTGGCTGGCCGTGTCCCGCCTGTGGCCCGACTGGCGCTACCTCACGCTCGAGCGCACCGCCTGCCAGGCCATCGGCCAAAACGGCGTCTATCTGCGCCACATTCTCGGCCAGCTGCAAAACGGCGGCAGCGACGACGTGGCCTACCGCAGCGTGCGCCGCCAAACCCACGAGCGCGCCGCCAGCCTCGGCAGCACCTTGTCCGACATGAGCAGCGAGCCGAAAAAATATGCGGGCAAATTACAAGACGGCTTCAACCTGCTGAAAACCGATTATGCGCTCATCGGCTATATTTCCGCGCTGGGCGCCTACCGCAGCCAGATGGCCAAGGAAGCGCCCGATGCCTTCACCGAAGGTTTTTTCCGCAGCGCCTACCGCGTGGCCGATTTGCTGGAAAACATCGCCATGCCTGATGCCGCCGCCTTTCAGACGGCCTTGCGCCAGCTTGAAGCCGATTTGGAAACGCTGCACGGCGACATCGGCGAGAAAGGGCAAAACAGCGTGTTGTGGCAGCAGCTGAGCCTGATTGTGCGCCAGCTCGCCCCCGCCTATGCCGCCCTGCACGACGGCGCGGACACGGTGCAGCCCGATGCGGTGTGAAAAGTTGCGGGGGGGAAAGCCCCTTAATAGTGGGCTTGCAAGTAATAATGACGGCGTTGTCATGGTTCGGTTTTTCAGGCATCCCACTATATTTGCTTTGAATCGATTTGGTTTTTGAATGATTTTACTGCAGCAAGCAGAGGCCGTCTGAAAACCGTTTTTCAGACGGCCTGAGACCTTTGCAAAATACTTTTTTCTTGGAAATATCCATTACATCCGTCATTAGCTTCGCAAGTCCGCTACGCTACCCCGGCGCAGGCCGGAATCCATTTATCCAAGATTCAGTTATTTGATTTCAAATGGGGTGTCATGGCGAGCGATGGATTCCGGCCTGCGCCGGAATGACGGAGCGGATGCTTTTGCGATGCAGCAGAAGGTATTTTGCAAAGGCCTCGGCTTGAGACCTTTGCAAAATATCCCTGCCCGTCGCACCCGCGCAGGCGGGTGTCCGGTGCAAAGCAAAGCTTTGCCTGTTTGGCACGCTTCTGAAATATTTATTTATAAAATCAAATGGCTACTTTCCCATTCGATTGCTGTTGTCTGACAGACAGCTGAAGCGATGCTTCAGACCGGGCTCCTGCCTGAGCAGGAGCGACAAAAAGATATTTTGCAAAGATTCCGGCCTCTTGTCGTTGCGAAGCCGTCGGGCGTAAACTGGTTCCGGCACAAGCCGCTTTTTGGGTTTGGCCGTTTCCCCTTCATTCCGGATTTTGGAGCCCTTATGAAAACCCTGCTTTCCGCCCTGCCGTTGTCGTTGCTGCTGGCTGCCTGCCAAAGCGGCGCGCCCGCCCAAACGCCCGCCGAGCCGACGCCGCATCCCGCGCTGAGCCGCTGCGGCCAGCGCATATGCACCATGCAATACGAGCCGGTGTGCGCCACCATCGTCGAAAACGGCCGCAGCCGCGAGCAAACTTTCGGCAACAGCTGCATGGTGTGCAGCGACAGCGGCAAAATTACCGCCACCCGCAAAGGTGCGTGCGAAGCGCCGGAAGTGCGCTGAGGCCGTCTGAACAGGCTACATGCGAATGTAAAGGGCAAAATAAGCTTTTGGCATAAAAAAGGCGCAATGCCCCGTTTCAGACGGCCTGTCGTTCCCGCTGCGGCAACCGTTGCGGCGTTTTTTCGTGAACCGCTTCAAACAATTGCCCATGCGTTGTTATGGCATAGCAGGCCGTCTGAAATAATCACGCACTATTCACAATCACGATAATCACGTTCATTACAAAAGTTAAGCCCGTGCCAAAACAGGTAATCCCGGCAACCTTGCCCTTGCGCGGCAGTCTACTTGCCACGATACTTCATCGCACGGCAGACGCCGCAGCGCGGCTGCCACCCCTTTATCCTGATAGGAGCAGTAAAAATGAAAAAAGCCTTGTTGAGTGTTTTGGTTTTGGGTTCCGCCGCCACTGCCATGGCCGCGCCGCTGTCGACCTCTTTTACCGGCCCTGCCGTCGAACTCGGCGCCGGTGTGAGCAAAACCGATGTGAAAAACAACGACTGGAACGAAAAAGGCAAAGCCGATATCGCCATCCGTGGCAACTATCTGGCCGATTACGGCAGCAACTGGATCGGCGGCGGTGAAGTGGCCTACAAACCGCTCAGCCGCACCGTCGGCACCAGCGACAACGGTGATTTGAAACAGAAATACGACTTGTCGGCCTCTTACATCCAAGGCTACCGCGTCGCTCCCGATGCGCTGGTATACGGCAAGGTCGGCTACCACTATGGCCGCTTTGACAACGAAGCCACCAACACCGAATTCGGATCTAACGGCCTGGGCTACGGCCTCGGCGCCAAATACGCCGTCACCCGGAATGTGGAAGTGGGCGCGGAATGGGAGCAGGTGCGCTACAAAAAAGACGGCGACAAAGCCACCAACAATGCTTACATGGCCACTGTAGGCTACCGTTTCTAAAGCTGATTTGCTGTACCTTCTCTATCGTTTGCCGGCTCCTTGCGAGCCGGTTTTTTTTGATTGGGTGCGGTTTCCGCTGCAGGCCGGGAAATGATGCCCGACATTCTGCCGCCGCAGGAAAATGCCCGAGCCGTCTGAAAAAGCCGAGACCTTTGCTAAAATGACAGGGATGACGGCTGATGCCCCGTTCAAAAAAACAGCCTGAATGGGTGCGGCGGAGCTAAAGCAAGTGCACTAAAAATGCGCTGTCAAAAAAGGCATAAATCATTTTATGATGCGGCTGATATCACGACAAAGGAGAAACCCCGTGCGCATCGAAAACCGGATGTACCGCAGCTTGGGCCGTCTGAACAAACTGCCCGCCTCGTGGCGCGAAGCCGTACAAACCCGTCTGATGGGGCGCTTCGTACCGTTTTTGTCCACCGCCGGGCTGCGCTTTGAAACCCTCGGCCGCGAAGAAGTGCGCGTGAGCCTGCGCAACCGCCGCGCGGTGCAAAACCACATCAAGGGCGTGCACGCCTGCGCGATGGCGCTTTTGGCCGAAACCGCCACCGGTTTTGCCGTGCAGATGAATATTCCCGACGACAAGCTGATTCTGCTCAAATCCATGAATATCCAATATGTGAAACGCGCGACGGGCAATATGTATGCGGTGGCGCACATCAGCGACGACATGGCCGCGCGCCTGCAAAACGAAGAGCGCGGCAACTTCGTCGTGCCCTGCGAAGTGGGCGACGAAAGCGGCGAGCCGCCGGTGATGGTGGAAATGGTGTGGGCGTGGGTGTTGAAGAAACCGGAAGGCTTGCCGCCCGGGGAGAAATGATTTATTATCAATTCAACGGTTTATATTTTTGATTTAATTATGCCGTGTTTGAATCAACGGAATTTGCATCTCGTTTGAATTTATCCGTCAGGCCGTCTGAAAACCTTTCAGACGGCCTTTGTCTGTATAATCCCCTTATCTTCAATCTTTCAGACGGCCTTATTATGTCTTCGCAAACCCTGCTTCTTGTTGACGGCTCTTCCTATCTCTACCGCGCCTATCACGCGATGGCGCCGCTCACTGCCCCCGACGGCACGCCTACCGGCGCATTGTATGGCGTGTTGAATATGCTGCGCCGCCTGCGTGCCGATTTTGCGCACGACCATTGCTGCTGCGTGTTCGACGCCAAGGGCAAGAATTTCCGCCACGAGCTGTTTGCCGACTACAAAGCCACCCGCCCGCCGATGCCCGATGATTTGCGCCCGCAAGCCGAGATGCTGCCCGAATTGGTGCGCTTGATGGGCTGGCCGGTGCTGATTGTGCCCGATGTGGAAGCCGATGATGTTATCGGCACGCTTGCCAAGCAAGGCGAAGAAGCGGGCTGGCGCGTGGTGATTTCCACCGGCGACAAAGACATGGCGCAACTCGTGAGCGACCGGGTTTCATTGGTCAACACCATGACCGGCGTGCACCTTGACCGCGCGGGCGTGCTGGAGAAATTCGGTGTGCGCCCCGACCAGATTATCGACTACCTCGCGCTGATGGGCGACAAAGTCGATAACGTGCCCGGTGTGGAAAAATGCGGCCCGAAAACGGCGGTGAAATGGCTGGCCGAATACGGCTCGCTGCAAGGCGTGATCGAACACGCCGCCGACATCAAGGGCAAAGTGGGCGAAAACCTGCAAGCCGCCATTCCGCGCCTGCCGCTCTCTTACGAACTCGTTACCATCAAAACCGACCTTGATTTGCACGGCGAGCTGCCCGAAGGTTTGCACAGCCTGCACCGCCAAAGCCCGAAATGGCATCAGCTCGCCGTCGAATTCAAGCGCCTGAATTTCCGCACCTGGCTGAAAGAAGCCGAAGAGCGCATGAATGAAGGCGCATCAGACGATTTGTTCACCACCCAAGACATCGGCGAACAAGCCGCGCTCGCCGCCGAACAGCCGCCCGAACCCACCCTTGCCGAAGCCCCGCAAACACTCGATTACCGCGCCGTCACCACCGAAACCGCATTTGCCGAATTGCTGAACCGACTCGAAGCCGCCGACCACATCGGCCTCGACACCGAAACCACCAGCCTCGACGCCATGAACGCGCAACTCGTCGGCATCAGCATCGCCTTTGCCGCGGGCGAAGCGGTGTATATTCCCGTCGGCCACACCCCCACCGCCGCGTCCGAACAGCTTGATTTGCAAGACGTATTAGGCCGTCTGAAACCTTATCTCGAATCAGGCCGTCTGAACAAAATCGGCCAAAACCTCAAATACGACCAACACGTTTTGGCCAATTACGACATCCGATTAAACGGCATCAGCGGCGATGCCATGATCGCCTCCTACATCCTCGAAAGCCACCTCGGCCACGGTCTCGACGAATTGGCCGAACGCCATCTCGGCCTGGCCACCATCACCTACGAATCCCTTTGCGGCAAAGGCGCGAAGCAGATTTCGTTTGCCGATGTCGCCATCGAACAAGCCAGCGAATACGCCGCCCAAGACGCCGATTTCGCCCTGCGCATCGAAGGCCATCTGAAAGCGCAAATGGATGAAAAACAGCTTGCCATGTACCAAGACATGGAATTGCCCGTGGCGCAGGTATTGTTTGAAATGGAGCGCAACGGCGTGCTCATCAGCAAGCAGGAATTGGCGCAGCAAAGCCACGAGCTCGGCAGCGAATTAATCCAACTCGAACAACAGGCTTACGAAATCGCGGGGCAGCCCTTCAACCTCAATTCGCCCAAACAATTGCAGGAAATCCTCTTTGACAAAATGGCCATCCCCACCAAAGGCCTGAAAAAAACCGCCTCCGGCGGCATCTCCACCAACGAAGCCGTCTTGGAACAGCTCGCGCCCGACTACCCCCTGCCCGGCATCATCCTGCAAAACCGCGGCCTCGCCAAACTCAAATCCACCTACACCGACAAGCTGCCCGAAATGATCAACCCGCGCACCGGCCGCGTGCACACCACCTACGCCCAAGCCGTCGCCATCACCGGCCGCCTCGCCAGCAACAACCCCAACCTGCAAAATATCCCCATCCGCACCACCGAAGGCCGCCGCGTGCGCCGCGCCTTTATCGCTCCGCCGGGCAGCAAAATCCTCTCCGCCGACTACTCGCAAATCGAATTGCGCATCATGGCGCACTTGAGCGGCGACAAAACCCTTATCGAAGCCTTTAACCGCGGCGAAGACGTCCACCGCCGCACCGCCGCCGAAGTGTTCGGCATCGCCCCCGAAAATGTGAGCAGCGAACAGCGCCGCTACGCCAAAACCATCAATTTCGGCCTCATCTACGGCATGGGCCAATACGGGCTGGCCAAATCCCTCGGCATCGACAACCTCTCCGCCAAAAACTTCATCGACCGCTACTTCGCCCGCTACCCCGGCGTGGCCGACTACATGCAGCGCACCAAAGAGCTCGCCGCCGCCCAAGGCTACGTCGAAACCGTATTCGGCCGCCGCCTCTACCTGCCCGACATCCACAGCAAAAACGCCAACGCCCGCGCCGGTGCCGAACGCGCCGCCATCAACGCCCCCATGCAAGGTACCGCCTCCGATCTAATCAAACGCGCCATGGTCGATGTATTGCGCTGGCTGCATTCAGAAACGTCATCCCCGCATGCCGTAGGCGGGGACGGCCTGCAAAGCAAGCTGATTATGCAGGTACACGATGAATTGGTGTTGGAAGTGGTGGATGCGGAATTGGATTTGGTGAAAGCCAAACTGCCGGAGATTATGCAACGGGCAGCGCAAATGAAAGTGCCGCTGCTGGCGGAAGTAGGCGTGGGGGAGAATTGGGAAGAGGCGCATTGAGGTAAACATTTGGGCAATAACAATAAAGGGGAATAAATGTCATATCCTAAAACATGGAAAAGCCTTGAAGAGCAAATAGCATTGCTTAAATCCAGAGACTTGGCGATTTCAGATGATGAAAAGGCAGCGGAATATTTGGAGCGTATCGGTTATTACCGGTTGAGCGGTTATTTTTATGCCATGCGTGAATTGAGTAGTGAATTTAGCGAGTTGCAAAATTTCAAAAAGCCGAAAACGGTTAAAGTCAAAAAGATGGTGACGGATGATTTTAAAGCAGGAGCGACTTTTGAAAATGCAGTAGATTTATATATCTTTGACAAGAAATTGCGTTTGCTGGCTATGGATGCGCTAGAAAGGATTGAGATTTCCGTCCGTGTCGATAGCCTATGCTTTGGGCAAATTGAATAAATTTGCTTATTTGGAATCGGCTTGCCTGCATGAGAAATTTTATTCTGAACTGGATAAAAAAACGGGGTTAAGTCAACACCATCTCTGGCTTGGCAAACATGCCCAATTAATCAGCCGCTCCAAAGAAGAGTTTGTAAAACACAATAAAGAGAAATACGGCCTACCCCTTGCGATATGGGTAGCTTGCGAAGTTTGGGATTTCGGCACGATGTCGACCCTGTTCAGCGGCATGAAGGAAAGCGAGCAGGATGAGATTGCACAAAAATACGGTTTGGAAAACGGGCGGATATTTGCCACTTGGTTGAGAAGTTTGAATTATCTCCGAAATGTTTGCGCGCATCATAGCAGATTATGGAACCGCAATATTGTGGATCAACCAAAACTGCCACCTGAAAATCAATTGCCCTGGGTAAGGCTTTTTGAAAATGACGTACATGCAAAGGCACGCTGTTTTTTATTATTATTTATTTGTAATCATATGGTTAGAAAAATAAATCCCTACTCTACTTGGTCTTCCCGAATGAAAAATCATTTGGAAGCATTTCCCGCTTTGGATCATATCGGCTTGAATTTGCGGGGAGCGGGAGCGCCTGAAAGTTGGCCAAATTTTTGGCAGCTTTAGAGAATACAGGGTCAAGAAAAAACCCCCCAGCAGCCTGCTGCAAATAGCGAGACCGAGGGGAGCCGTGTTGGGAATTATTATATTCACTCGAATTCGGTTAGTCAATAAGGTTGGCTTATTGAGTAAGCGTATTGGTGCGAATTGTGTTGTATCGAACAGCAAGTTACTCATTACATCTGCCATAATACATTAATATGGAAAAAAAGATAAACATATGATTAATTTGAAAAATAATTATTATCAAAAAAACTGAAGACCGCCACCGCGATTTGGAAGAGCAAGCGTAGCCTACTTGTAGGGCGTGCGATACGCACGCATCTGTTTTCCTAACGCTTGAATTTCATCCATATTCCACTATAGTGGAAAAACTTAATTTTTAATACGAGGCAGCAAGCCGCAGACAGTACAAGTAGTACAGCCAGGCGCAGCAACGCCGTAGTAGAAATTAAGTTTTTTACTATTATGGAAACCATAGGCCGTCTGAAAGATTGGAAAGTTTCAGACGGCCTGACATCGAAAAACGCGTGCGTGGCAAAGTCACACATCCTACCCATCCATCCCCAAAAACCTTGCACTTGAAAAAAATATTGCGCTACACGCACCCCGTCCATTTTCCCAAACCAAGGAGCCTCTTATTATACCTTCCGATGATTTAATCGCCGTTACCTTCGGCGACACGATTGCCGAGCGCGGGCGGGATTATTTCCGTCGCGGCAAGGTGTTGAATCTGAAGCGAAGCGCCGATGGTTGGCGGGCTCAGGTGGCGGGGAGCGGCGGGCGTGCTTACAGTGTTTTGCTGCAATTGTTCGGCAGCGGCGGTATCAAGCAGGGGTATTGCGATTGCCCGTATCATGAATTGTGCAAACATCTTGCCGCGGTTTGGTATGCGGTCGAGGAGGCCGAAACGGCGGAGATTATCCGTGATGACAGGCCGTCTGAAAGCCGCCGTGGTGCGCAAACCGGCGGCGATGAGCTGTTGGCCGATTTGCGCAGCCTGTTGGGAAGTTATGCGCGCGGGTGTGATTATTGGCAGAGTCAGCGTCTGGCCGAAAGGCTGTGGCCTTTGCAGGTGCTGGCGGATACCTTGCCCGATGTCGAACGATTCGGCTTTCTCAAAACCCTCTACACCCGCCTCAACACCATCATCAACCGCGCCGACGATTCAGATGGCCTGTTGGGCGATTGCCTGTTTGAGTGCATGAGCAGCAGTGAGGCGCTGCATCAGCAGGCCGATGCGAAACTGCAGGCCAAAATCGAAAAATTTTGGTATGCCCAAATGCAGGATGACGACAAACACTGGATTACCGCCGACACCGCCGCCGATTACTGGCAGGCGGCTTTGTGTGGCAAAGGCCGTGCGGCAGAAGTATTGGTGTGGCTGGAAGGGCAATAGCCGCAGTTGAGCGGTTCGGGTGCCGATTATCAGCGCGACCGGCCGACTGTACGCAAATACCATGTGCTTGATTTATTGGATGAAGCCGTTGCGGAAAACTGGCTGCAAGCCCATCTGCGCCTGCCCGAGCTGCGCCGCATTGCCGTCAACCGGGCGCGGGCGGCGCAAGATTGGCCGCTGGCCGAACAATTATTGCAGCAAGGCATCAAAGTGGCCGGGCGCAACACGGGTTTGGTGTATGAATGGCGGGCGCAGCTCTTGGAAATCGCCGAAGCAACCGGCCAACGCGAAGCTGCTGCCGCTTATGCGCGGGCGCTGGCTATTGAAGAATGGCAGATTAACAAAGACTATTACCGCCGTTGGAAAAGGCACGTGCCCGCCGAAACATGGCCGCAAGCCGCGACCAAGCTGGAGATGCAATTGCGGGGCAGACAGCATGGGCAAAGCGCGTTGGCGCAGTTTTATGTATTGGAATCGCGCCAGGACGCGCTGGCGGCTTTGCTGCAACAAACCGGTAGCGAAGGCATTTTGCAGGGCTTTATCCACCGGTTGGATACTGACCGGCAACACGCCGCCGCCTTGCGCTGGCTGGACTTGCTGGCCGCAGAAGCGGCATTGTTGAAAGAGCGCAAGCATTACGCCAGATGGGTGAAAAAACTGGCGCAATTGTTGAAACGCTATCCCGCCGTCCATGCGCAAATGGTCGAGACGGTGCGGCATACCCGCCAACAATATGCCAATCGCCCGGCATTGCTGCAGGAATTGGATAAACTGAAGTGGTGATATGGCTAAACCACTTACACTACTACGGCGTTGCTTTGCCTTAGGACTTCCTGACCGCTGCGCCGTCAGAAAGCCCTAGCTCAAAGAGAGCGGCAAAACTAAGGTGCTGAAGCACCAAGTTTGCCAGCCCTATACTATATTAGTTTCAATTTAGATTGATACAGCGTTGCTGCGCTTTGTCGTAATATCTGTAGTGTCTGTGGCTTTCTGCCTTGTCTCAATCTAAATTGAAACGACTATACTTCTACTGCCTGCGGCTTACTGTCAAATGTGTTGTCTGGCAGTATGAATGATCAAGCCTACAGGCCGCGACCTTTGCAAAAAAAATAACCGTCGCACCCGCGCAGGCGGGTGCCCAGTCTGAAGCGCAGCTTCAGCTTAAACTCATCAGCCCTGGGAATACGCAGCCTTTTAATTCATGCTTGTTTTTGAAATCAGAGAAACGGGCAGACAAGCAAAGCTGCGCTTTGCACTAGGCACCCGCCTGCGCGGGTGCGACGGGCAGGGGGTATTTTGCAACAGCCTACAGGCCGTCTGAAAACTTTCAGACGGCCTGTAGGCTGTTGCAATCCGCATCAGTATTCCAGCAACATCACCGGTTTGTTGAGCGTTATTTTTTCGCCGCTGTCGCTCAGCAGGCCGTTGCTCGGCGAGATGCGGTATACGCGGACGGCGTTGTCGTCGCGGGCGGCCACCAGCAGCCAGCGGCCGCTCCGGTCTATCATAAAGTCGCGCGGGTGGGCGTCGGTGGCCTGCTCGCCGGCCTTGTCCAACAGGCCGTCGCCACCGATGGCGAAAATGGCGATGGTGTCGCTGTTGCCGCGATTGGAGGCGTAGAGGAAGCGGCCGTCGGGCGAGATTTTGATGGCAGCGCTGCCTTTGTTGGCTTCGTCGGGCGGGGCGGAATCGGTGGAGGTGACGGTTTGTTTGTGTATCAGGCTGTTGTTTTCGAAGTGGTAGGCGGCGATATTGCCTTCCCACTCATTGAGCAGGTAAACGAATTTGTCGTCGCGGCTGAACACCAGATGGCGCGGGCCGTGGCCTTCAGGCAGCGTGTATTCGTGCGGCGGGGCGGAAAGCGGCTGCAGCGCACCGGCATCGAAGGGGTATTGGTAGATGCGGTCGTTGCCGAGGTCGGTGACAAACAAAAAGTGGTTGTGCGGCGAAAATGCGGTGGTGTGCGCATGCGGCTGTCGGCCCTTGTGTGGCAGGGCGATGCTTTGGCGGATGGGGCTGATGCCGCTTTTGCCGCCCAAATCGTAAAGCGAAAAATTGCCGCTGAGGTAGTTGGCGACGGCGAGGTGGCAACCGCTGTGGTCGACCGCGAGGTAGCAGGCGGCGCTGCCGCCGGCGGGCTGCTTGTTGACGAATGACAGCGTGCCCCTGCGTGCGTCGAAGGCAAAGGCGGAAACATCATCGTTGTGGCTGCCGTTTTCGTTGACGGCATAAACGAAATCGCGGTTTTTCGACCAGGCCAGATAAGAAGGGTTGCTGACGTTTTGCGTTTTGGCGACCGCTTTGAGCGCGCCGCTGCGGCGGTTGAACGAGAGCACGTGGATGCCGTCGCTGTCGGTTTCGTCGGTGTAGGTGCCGACCAAGATGTAGCGCGTGTCGGCGGCCTTGGCCAGACCCGACATGCCTTGCAGGGCGGATAAAATTTTTCGCTTCATCAGGATTCCTTTACCGCTGCGGGCGGCGGCCGATGCTATAGTCGGAGAAATGAGATTCTGATACAAGGCGGCGAGCCGCAGACAGTACAGATAGTACGACAAGGCGAGCCAACGCCGTAGCAGAATCTAATTTCTTCGACTATATCAGACAGCTTCAAGCATATAGCGGACAGGCGCGGTTGGCAATCGTTGCGGCGGCCATTCGGCGGATTATACCGACAGGATAGGTGAAGGTTCAGACGGCCTGAAAAATACAGGCGACACCACAGCGCTTGCCGGTATGCTTGCGGTGGGTTTCGCTATAAAATGATACTGCCAGAAAACCCTAGCGAATCAGCCCCCATCATTCCTGTCAACAATACGTGTTTCTGCCCTATGCCTGAAATCGAAACCCACCCTTTTGCGCCGGTATTGCCCGCCGACGCCACCGTGATGATGATGGGCACGTTTCCGCCTGCGGCAAAGAAGCGGGCGATGGCGTTTCACTATCCGAATTTTCAAAATGATATGTGGCGGATATACGGGCTGGTGTTTTTCGATGACGCGGCTTATTTTCAGGTGGCGGGCGAGCGGCGCTTTGATGCGGCGCGTATCCGCGATTTTTTAATCGAACGCGGCATTGCTTTGTGCCCGAGCGTGCGCCGCGCCGTGCGCGGTCAGGGAAATGCCTCGGACAAGTTTCTCGAAGTGGTGGAGCCGGTGGATTTGGCGGGCGTGTTGGCGCAGTTGCCCGAGTGCCGCCGCATTTTCACCACCGGTGGCAAGGCTACTGAGGTATTGCTGGGTTTTTTGCCTGAAAAAACCAAAGCGCCGAAGGTAGGCAGCCATATTTCGTTTTCCTATCGAAACCGCGCGCTGGAATTGTGGCGGCTGCCTTCTACTTCGCGGGCTTATCCCTTGAGCCTGGCGAAAAAAGCAGCGGCTTACCGGGCTTTTTTCGAAGCCGCCGGATTGCTGTAAATATTTATCAAAAGGTCTCAGGCCGTCTGAATGGTTGCCAATCATTCAGACGGCCTTTTTTTATATATATAGTGGCTAAACTTAATATCTGCTACGGCGTTGCTGCGCCTGGCCGTACTACCTGAGACCTTTGCAAAATACCTTCTGCTGCATCGCAAAAGCATCCGCTCCGTCAT
>JAUNTY010000010.1 GCA_030538415.1 Neisseria sp.
GGTCGTTCATCAGCGTTTTTACCCACACTTCGATTTTGATTTGCAGCGAGGTATTGCCGACGCGCACGCACCGGCCATAACAACACACTACATTGCCCACTTTTACCGGGCGGATGAAATGCATTTCTTGCACCGCTACGGTGACAACGCGGCCTTGCGCGATTTCCGCCGCCAGAATGCCGCCGCCGATGTCCATTTGCGACATAATCCAGCCGCCGAAAATATCCTGATTGGGGTTGGTGTCGGCAGGCATGGCCAGCGTGCGCAGCAGCAGCTCGCCTTGGGGTTGCTCGGTTGTCTGAGTGTTCATTGGGTTATCCTTTTAAAGGCGTCTTGTATGATATAGTCGGAGATGTAGATTCTGATACAAGGCGAGCCAACGCCGTAGCAGAAACCCATTTCTTCGACTATAGAATAAAATCGCTGAATCAGGGGGAAATGTGCGTCAATTTTCTGCACTTTCTTTGGATATGGCCTGTTGACACTCTTGCCATCACATTGGCAGCTAAGGAGATATTATGAAACGCTCATTTATTCTCAGCACTTTGGCTATGGGTGCGACACTGTGTATCGCCACAGCGGTTCATGCTGACGTTGCTAACAGGGCAATGCACACAACAAAATCCACACCTGCCAAAGTATACTCCATTAGCCATATCACAGAAGGTTTAATCCGAGTGGGTGACGCCGGTACACAAAAATGTGGCTTTATTGATGGCACCGGTCAAGAAGTCGTTCCCTTGCGTTATGATAATGTTGCTGGATTTCATGAAGGCTTGGCGGCAGTTGAACGTGACGGCAAATGGGGGTTTATTGATAAAACCGGGCAAGAAGTGATTCCCTTGCGTGATTATGAGTATGCTTTGAGCTTCCATAAAGGTTTTGCTGAAGTCAGGCGTGACGGTAAAGTGGGATTCATTGATAAAACCGGTCAAGAAGTCGTGCCCTTGCATTATGCAGAGGTTCAGAATTTTAACGAAGGCCTGGTGGCAGTTGAACGCGATGGCAAATGGGGGTTTGTTGACAAAACCGGTAAAAAAATCATTCCCTTGCGCTATGATTTTGCCAGTGGGTTTCATGAAGGTTTGGCAGCAGTCGGGCGTGATGGAGAATACGGCTTTATTGATAAGGGCGGGCTGGAAGTGATTGCTTTGCGTTATGACGAAGCGTGGAGTTTTAAAGAGGGTTTGGCCTTGGTGAGACGTGATGGCAAACGCGGGTTTATTGACGCAACCGGACAAGAAGTGATTTCCTTGCGCTATGATGATGTTGTGAATTTTAGCGAAGGTTTGGTGGCGGTTGGGCATAATGGCAAATGGGGTTTCATTGATAAAACCGGTCAAGAAGTCGTGCCTTTGCATTATGATGAGGCTCGGAGTTTTGATAACGGTTTGGCGGAAGTCAGGCGTGACGGCAAATGGGGATTCATTGATAAAACCGGTCAAGAAGCCATGCCTTTGCTTTATGATGAAGTTGAGGGTTTTAACGAGGGCTTGGCGGCAGTTAAACGTGACGGCAAATGGGGTTTTATTGACAAAACCGGTCAAGAAGTCGCGCCTTTTCTTTATGACCATGTCAAGCGTTTTGGTAAAGGTTTGGCGGCAGTTACGCGTGATGGCAAGTGGGGGGTTATCGACAAGGCCGGTAAAGAAATTATCCCTGTGCGTCATTACCTTGCAGCGGGTTCAAAATGTTATGGTCGTTTCAATCATACCCATGCCAAAAATTAAGATTTAGTCGAATGTGCTTGCTGTACAGTTGTTCCGTGTTCGCTGTCAGAAAGCCCCGGAACCAATAAATTTATTCGGCTGTAATTCGATGGCGACACCAAAAGCCGCCCAAAACCGCACTTTGTCTGTTCAAAAAGGTGCAAAAGGCTTTTTGGGCAGCACGACACCTTAAACAATTCCCATAAAAATCCAAAAACGCGTGTTTGCTATAGTGGAAAAACTTAATATTTGATACAAGGCAGCAAATCGCAGACAGTACAGATAGTACGGCAAGGTGCAGCAACGCCGTAGCAGATATTAAGTTTTTTCACTATAAATCTCCACACCTTCATGCTTCAGCAGCCAACGCTTGATATCGAGCGCATTGTCTTCGCCGCTGGAAAAGCCGCCCAAGCCGCCTTTGGCGACGACG
This sequence comes from Neisseria sp., assembly GCA_030538415.1. GTDB lineage: Bacteria > Pseudomonadota > Gammaproteobacteria > Burkholderiales > Neisseriaceae > Neisseria. Next base: position 2,143 of record JAUNTY010000010.1, read on the forward strand.
CGGTGGCAGGGCACGACCAGAGACAGCGGGTTTTTGCCGCAGGCGCCGCCGACCGCGCGCGGGCCGCTGCCGATTTTGCGGGCGATGTCTTGATAGCTCATCACTTCGCCGGCGGGAATCTCGGCAATCGCCTGCCACACTTTTTGTTGGAACGGCGTGCCTTTGCGGGAAATCGGCCAGGCGAAGTTTTTCAGACGGCCTGAGAAGTAGTCGTCGAGCTTTTGCTGCCATTCTTCGGGCAGCGGATAGGGCGCATGTGCCAAATCGCCGTGCAGATTGAGTTCGACCAATTCACCGGCCTCGAAAACCAAGGTGATGTTGCCGAACGGGGCTGGGTATAAGCAGGCTTGTTTCATGGTGTAAGGCCGTCTGAAAAGGTTAAAAAGAGTTTAAGCGGCATTCCATGCCATGGCTTCGATTTTGTGGCCGTCCAAATCGCGCACGAAGCAGCCGTAATATTCGTCGCCGTAATGCGGGCGGGCGTCGGGTGCGCCGTCGTCTGCGGCACCATGCGCCAGCGCGGCTTGGTAAAAGGCATCGACCTGTTGGTTGTTTTCGATGTGTACGCCGTTGGCGGCGGCTGCGTTTTGGCCGTCGTGCGGGCGCTGGATCCAGAATTCGGGAAACTCGCGGCCATAGGCAATGGCTTGATGCTCGCTCAAATCGAGGATTCGGCGTATGCCCAGCGGCGCCAGCACGGCATCGTAGAATTCGGCGGCTTGTTCGAATCGGTTGGTGCCCAGCGAAACGTGGGACAAAGCGGAAGGAAACTGGCTCATTAATTTCTCCTTGTGGATTTGGCCGTTTCAAACGGCAAGTGTCGGATACGGAGTATTCACCTACGGATGTAGGTGGAGGCCGTCTGAAACATCAGGGCGCAATGCCGAGCTTTTGTTGCAGGCGCTCTTTTGCCGACGGCCATTCTGCGCGCGCCATGCTGTAAAACACGCTGTCGCGCAGGCTGCCGTCGCGGCGCATGGCCTGGCCGCGGATGATGCCGTCTTTTTTGGCACCGAGCCGTTCGATGGCGGCTTGCGAGCGGGTGTTGGTGATATCGGTGCGCCAACCGACGGTTTCGCAGCCCAGCGTTTCAAAAGCGTGGCGAAGCAGCAGGTATTTGCAGCTGGTGTTGACGCGGCTGCGCCAATGGCTTTGGCCGTACCAAGTGTAGCCGATTTCCACGCGGCGGGCGGCGGGGACGATGTCGTGGTAGCTGGTCGTGCCGATCACATGACCGCTGTGTTGGTCAATCACGGCAAAGGCCAGGCGGGCGTTGTCATTCAAGGCCGTCTGAATGTAGGCGGCGGTTTGTTCGGGCTCGGGTACGCTGGTAAACACCAGTTGCCACAACTCGCCGTCGGCAGCGGCGGCGCGCAAACCGGTTTCGTGTTGTATACCGAGCGGCTCGAGGCGGATGCCGCCCAGGGCGAGTGTAACGGGGGCGGCAAAATCGCTCATGATTGGCTCAGGGTTTCCAACACTTCCTGCGCATGGTTTGCCACTTTCACTTTACGCCATTCGTGGGCGATTTCGCCGTTTGCGTTCAAAACGAAGGTGCTGCGCTCGATGCCGAGCGATTCTTTGCCATAGAGCTTTTTCAGTTTAATCACGTCAAACAGCTTGCAGACGGTTTCGTCTTTGTCGCTCAATAATTCAAACTGAAAGCCTTGTTTGGCGCAGAAATTCTGGTGCGACTTCACACCGTCGCGCGAGATGCCGACCACGGTGTAGCCCAGCGCTTTGAATTGGTCGAGGCGGGCGTTGAAGTCCAGTCCTTCGGTGGTGCAGCCGGGGGTGCTGTCTTTCGGGTAGAAATAGATGACCAAGGGCAGGTGTTCGGTGGAGACGAAATCTCGGCCGCTGCTGGAGGGTAGGGAAAACTGGTATTTTGACATGGCGTATACATCATAAAAGGTTTCAGACGGCCTCAATCTTAAGCCGATATACAAGTGGAAGCAAATGTTAATTTACGGGCGGAAAGCGTGAATTTATTTTATAATCGCGCCCAAAATTTCATTTCATTTTCATAAAGGACCAACACGATGAACGTGTTAAACAGTCTGCTCGGTATGGCGGTGTTGATTGCGATTGCGGTCTTGCTGTCGAGCAACCGCCGCGCGATTAACCTGCGCACGGTGGCGGGGGCGTTTTTGATTCAGGTGGCCTTGGGCGCGCTGGTGTTGTATGTGCCGTGGGGGCGCGATGCGCTGCTGGCGGTTTCAGACGGCGTGAGCAAGGTGATTGCTTACGGCAACGACGGCGCGGGCTTTTTGTTTGGCGGCCTGATTTCCGACAAGATGTTTGAAGTATTCGGCGGCGGCGGTTTTGTGTTTGCGCTCAGGGTGTTGCCGATGATTGTGTTTTTCTCGTCGCTGATGGCGGTGTTGTATTACACGGGCATCATGCAGATTGTGATTAAAGTGATTGGCGGCTTTCTGCAAAAAGTGCTCGGCACGTCGCGGGCGGAGTCGATGTCGGCGGCGGCGAATATTTTCGTCGGCCAAACCGAAGCGCCGCTGGTGGTGCGCCCGTTTATCAAAAGCATGACCCGTTCGGAACTCTTCGCCGTCATGAGCGGCGGCCTCGCTTCGGTGGCAGGCTCGGTATTGGGCGGCTATGCGCAGATGGGCGTGCCGCTGCCGTATCTGATTGCGGCATCATTTATGGCCGCGCCGGGCGGTTTACTGTTTGCCAAACTGTTGATTCCGGAAACCGAAACCCCGCGCACCGATGAAGATTTGAGCGACGAAGCCGATAAGCCGGTGAACGTGATTGATGCGGCGGCAGGCGGCGCGGTAACAGGCGCGCACATTGCGATTGCGGTTGGCGCATCCTTGTTGGCATTTGTGGCCTTGATTTCCTTGATCAACGGCATGATCGGCGGCGTGGGCGGCTGGTTTGGCTATGGTGATTTGACCTTGCAAACCATTTTGGGCTGGCTGTTTTCGCCGCTGGCTTGGTTGATTGGTGTACCGTGGGGCGAAGCGGGCGTGGCCGGTTCGTTAATCGGCCAAAAAGTGGTGGTGAACGAATTTGTCGCCTATTCCGAATTTGTGAAATACCTGTCGCCCGATTCGGCGGTACAACTGAGCGACACCACCAAGGCGATTATCTCGTTTGCCCTCTGCGGCTTTGCCAACCTGGGCTCGATTGCGGTGTTGGTCGGCGGTTTGAGCATCATGGCGCCGAGCCGCCGCAAAGACGTGGCGCAACTGGGCTTCAAGGCCGTGATTGCAGGCTCGTTGTCCAATCTGATGAGCGCGGTGATTGCCGGTTTGTTTATCGGGCTGTCGGGCGCGGCGGTATTGGGTTGAGCAGTTTGATAAGATAAACGAGGCCGTCTGAACACATATTCAGACGGCCTTTTCGTGGCTGGATAACTTCGGAGATCGTGGTTAAAATGGTTTGCCAATAGGAAACGGAGGAAGCCCGATGATGAGGCAAACCATTTTGGCCGCCATAATCGGCACGGCTGCGGCAACTGCGGCAGCCGAACCGAAATACCGGCCGTCTTACGATACCTGCATTGAAAAAGCGGTCAGCACGGCGGATACGCGCGATTGTATCCGGCAGGAGCTGGCTTATCAGGACGGCAGGCTCAACACGGCTTATCAAAACCTGATGCGGCAATATCCGCCTGCCCAGCGAAAAATCCTGCGGGAAGCGCAGCGGGGCTGGAATGTGTATAAAAGCAAAAGCACCGAGCTGCTGGCCGCGCGGGAGGGCACGATGTATCGCGTGATGGCCGACGGCTACTATCTGCATCTGACCGCCGCGCGGGCAGACGAGTTGGAAAAAGACGCTGCGCTGATGAAGCGCTGAGCGCAGTGGGTAGCGTGGGCTCTGCCCACGTTTTTTGCGCATCGCGAGCGTGGCGTTCAGACGGCCTGAGGCCTTTGCAAAATACCTTTTGCTGCATCGCAAAAGCATCAGCCCCGTCATTCCGGCGCAGGCCGGAATCCATCGCTCCCCATGAAAATCCATTTGAAATCAAATAACGGAATCTTGGAGAAATGGATTCCGGCCTGCGCCGGAATGACGGATACAATGGATATTTTTAAGGAAAAAGGTATTTTGCAAAGGCCTCAGGCCGTCTGAAAGGTGTTGGCTTTCAGACGGCCTCTTTCTTTATAATAGGCCGTCTGAAAAAATTGTATTCATAAGGAAAACCATCATGCCGCACACAGAAGCCGTGTTGACCGTATTGAAATCGCTGCAAAACCAAATCTGCGCCGCACTCGAAGCCGAAGACGGCGGGGCAATATTCGTGGCCGATACTTGGCAGAGCAAGCTCGGCACGGGCGAGAGCCGCGTGCTCAAGCAGGGTGCGGTTTTCGAGCAGGCAGGGGTGAATTTTTCGCACGTGAAAGGCAGCGCCATGCCCGCATCAGCCACCGCACACCGCCCCGAATTGGCGGGCGCGCCGTTTGAAGCGATGGGTGTTTCACTGGTGATTCACCCGAAGAATCCCTATGTGCCGACCAGCCATGCCAACGTGCGCTTTTTTATCGCCTATCCCGAGGGCAAAGCGCCGGTGTGGTGGTTTGGCGGCGGCTTCGACCTCACGCCGTTTTATCCGTTTGACGAGGATATCCTGCATTGGCACCAAACCGCACACGAGCTCTGCGCGCCGTTTGGCGACGGCGTTTACGCGGAATACAAACAATGGTGCGACGAGTATTTTTACTTGAAACACCGTGGCGAAACCCGCGGCGTCGGCGGCTTGTTTTTCGACGATTTAAACCGCTGGGATTTCGAGGCTTGTCTGAACTTCATCCGCGCGGTGGGTGAGGGCTTTATCGCCGCTTATCAGCCGATTGTGGCGCGGCGCAAACAAACCGCATACGGCGAGCGCGAACGCAATTTCCAGCTTTACCGCCGCGGCCGCTATGTCGAATTCAATCTGGTGTGGGACCGGGGCACGCTCTTCGGCCTGCAAAGCGGCGGCCGCACAGAAAGCATTTTGATGTCGATGCCGCCTTTGGTGCGCTTCGAATATGCCTACCAGCCCGAAGCGGGTTCGCCCGAAGCGGGATTGAACGATTATCTGCGCCCGCGCGACTGGTTGGCAGAGTGGAGATAATCCGGTTTTGTGAACAGGGTAAGTATATAGTCGGAGAAATGAGATTCTGATACAAGACGAGCCAACACCGTAGCAGAATCTATAGCCGTTCCGTTAGATTGATACAGCGTTGCTGCGCCTTGCCGTACTATCTGTACTGTCTGTGGTTTGCTGCCTTGTCTCAATCTATAGTCGAAGAAATTAGTTTCTGCTACGGCGTTGTCTCGCCTTGTCGTACTATCTGTACTGTCTGCGGCTCGCCGCCTTGTATCAGAAGCTAATTTCTCTGACTATAAATTGAAACGACTATAATTTTAACCACTATAAAAAGGCCGTCTGAAGTTTCAGACGGCCTTTCGGCTTGTTGCGCAACGCTGCTTACATCACCATAAAGTAAGCCCAGAAGCCCACCAAGAGGATACACAGGATATTGAGCAGCATACCGGTGCGCATCATTTCCTTCTGCTCAATCAGGCCGGTGCCGAACACGATGGCGTTGGGCGGGGTGGCCACGGGCAGCATGAAGGCGCAGGATGCGCCGATACCGATGACGAACACCAACACTTCTTTCGGCAGCCCCATCTGGGTGGCAATGCTGGCGAAAATCGGCACCAACAGCGCGGCGGAAGCGGTGTTGCTGGTGAATTCGGTCAGAAAGATGATAAAGGTAGCTACCGCCAGAATCACAACCAAGGGATGGGCGAGCACAAACGCGGTGGCCAGCTGCTGACCCAGCGCCAGCGAAGCGCCCGACATTTGCAGCATGCTGCTGAGGGTGATGCCGCCGCCGAACAGCATCAACACGCCCCAGTCGGTATTGCGGGCCACTTCTTTCCAGCGCGCCACGCCAAACACCACCACGGCTACGGCGGCAATCAGCGCAATCACGGTGTCGGGACTGGAAATGCCGAATGCGGCCTGGATTTTACTGCTGAAAATCCACGATACGGCGGCAAACAGGAAAATCAGCAGGGCGATGACGCGGTGCAGCGTCCACGGGATTTCTTCGGCTTTCAACTCGACGCGTTCGTTCAGGTTGGGGCGCAACACCACATAGAGGGTAAACAGCATCAGGGGCAGAATCAGCAGCATCATCGGCAGGCCGAGCTTCATCCAACCGGCGAAATCCAGATCCAGCGCTTTGGCGGCAATGGCGTTCGGCGGTGAGCCGACGATGGTGCCGAGGCCGCCGATGCTGGCGCAGTAGGCGATGCCGAGCAACACGAATACATAAGTCTTGCGGTCTTTTTTCTTGTCGATGTGATCCATCATGCCCATCGCCAGCGGCAGCATCATGGCGGCGGTGGCGGTGTTGCTGATCCACATGGAGAGAAAGGCGGTGACGCCGAAAAGCGACAACACGGCCACTTTCATGTTGCCGCGCGAGAGCGACAAGAGCCAGATGGCGATTTTGCGGTCAAGCCTTTGCATGTGCAGCGCGGTGGCCAGCGCAAAGCCGCCGAAGAAGATATAGATAATCGGGTCGGCGAAGCTGGCAAGGGCTTTTTTGGTGTCCATTTCGGGGATGCCGATGAGCACCGCCAGAATCGGCACCATCAGCGCGGTGACGGTGATGTGTACGGCTTCGGTAAACCACAGAATGGCCACAAACAACAATACGGCGATGCCTTTGTTGGCATCGTTGTTGTAGGGCAGGATAAAGTAAATGCCGAAGCAGATAATGGCCGCGATGATGGTGATGAAGAGGCCGCGGAAATTGGTGATTGGCGCTTGTGCACTCAATAGCTCGACGTTGTCCGGACGCGGGTTCGGGCTGTTGGAGTTCATGGTCGCTCCTGATATAGAGGTTGATAACAGGCTAAGAAAAAAATCAAAGCAGATTTTTGGAGTTATGTCGGCAATTTACTTGCCGTATTCAGACGGCATCGTTGAAAAGATGCCGCGGACAGTATAAATGTAATATAGTGTAGCTGTAAAGAATTTGTTAATGGAAATTAACAATGCATTTGAACTGTTCAGACGGCCTGCGGACAACAGGCCGTCTGAACGCATCAGATGACGTAATCGATCAATTCGTTTTGCGAGAAGATGTAGATCTGGCGCGGCGCGAGGGCGATGTGTTGGCCGACTTGCAGGCCGCGGTGGGCGACTTCGCTGTCGGCAAAGCTGACGTGGATGTCGCGCGGGTGGGCGTTGGCCTGCAGGGTGAGGTGGGTGAGCGCGCCGGCGGCATGGATGTTGCTGATGCGGGCTTTGAGCATGGCGGTGTGGCCGTTGTCTGCAATCATCCATTCGTGCGGGCGGATGTAGCCGGTGGCGGTTTGGTCGGGGCGTACGGGCGCTTCCAGCGGCCAGGTGAAGCCCTGATAATGCCAAACGCCTTTCTCGATGCGGCCTTCAAACGCGTCGGTTTCGCCGAGAAACTCGGTCACAAAAGCATTGGCGGGGCGCCGGTAAAGCACGTCGGCGCTGCCAATTTGCTCGATTTTGCCGTGGTTCATCACCACGATTTCGTCGGACACCTCCAGCGCTTCTTCCTGATCGTGGGTAACCAGAATGCTGGTGATGTCGAGTTCGTGGTGGATGTCGCGCAGCCAGGTGCGCAGCTCTTTGCGCACTTTGGCATCGAGCGCGCCGAAAGGCTCGTCGAGCAGCAATAATTTCGGTTTCACCGCCAAGGCGCGGGCAAGGGCGATGCGCTGGCGTTGGCCGCCGGAGAGCTGGTGCGGATAGGCTTTGGCCAGATGCGAAAGTTGCACCAGCGCCAACAATTCTTCCACGCGCGCGCGGATGTCGGCTTTGCCGGGGCGCTCGCTTTTCGGCAACACGGAGAGGCCGAAAGCGATGTTGTCAAACACATTCATGTGGCGGAAAAGCGCGTAATGTTGGAATACAAAGCCCACTTTGCGCTCGCGAACGTGTTTGTCGGTGACGTCTTGGCCGTCGAAGAGAATCTTGCCGTTGTCGGCGTTTTCCAAGCCCGCGATGATGCGCAACAGCGTGGTTTTGCCGCAGCCTGAGGGGCCGAGCAGCGAGGTGAGTTTGCCGGTAGGCACGTTCAAATTAATATTGTTCAGCGCCTGAAATTTGCCGAAATGTTTGTTTAACTGTTGGATGGTGATGCTCATGCGGCGCTCCTTTCGGCGGCGGCGAGTTTGCGTTCTTGAATGCGGGTGATGAAGTTTTGGATGGCGAGCGTGGCCAGCGCCAGCAGCGCGAGAATGCTGGACAAGGCAAATGCGCCGGTGAAGTTGTATTCGTTGTAGAAAATTTCCACCAACAGCGGCACGGTGTTGGTTTCGCCGCGGATGTGGCCGCTTACCACGCTCACCGCGCCGAATTCGCCCATCGCGCGGGCATTGGTGAGGATGATACCGTAGAGCAGCGCCCATTTGATGTTCGGCAGGGTGATGCGCCAAAACATCTGCCAGCCCGACGCGCCCAAAATCAGCGCCGCCTGCTCCTCGCTGTCGCCCTGCGCCTGCATCAGCGGAATCAGCTCGCGCGCCACAAACGGGAATGTCACGAACAGGGTGGCTAAAATAATGCCCGGAATGGCGAAAATAATCTGAATCCCTTGCGCTTCCAGCCAGCCGCCGAACACGGTGTGCGCGCCAAACAGCAACACAAACATCAAGCCCGCCACCACCGGCGACACCGAAAACGGCAAATCCAGCAAAGTGGTGAGCAACTGCTTGCCGCGAAAATCAAAACGGGTGAGCAGCCACGCCATCGCCACCCCGAGCACCGCGTTGACCGGCACCACAATCGCCGCTGTAATCAGCGTGAGGCGGATGGCCGACCAAGCCTCGGGGTCGCTGAACGATTGCAGATAAAGATGCCAGCCGCCTTTGAGCGCTTCGTAAAACACCGCAACCAGCGGCACCACCAGCATCAGCAACAGAAACGCCAATGCCGCGGCAATCAGCGTGAATCTGAGCCAGCGCGGTTCGGTAAGATTGGGATTGGAGGTATTGGTTTTCATGGGTTTGCTTTTTGGGGTGGTTTGGGTTTCAGACGGCCTTGCTTAATGTGAGTTCGGATAGAAAATCGCCAGGTTTTCGTCATTAGCTTCACAAGTCCGCTGCGCTACTCCCACGTAGGCGGGAATCTAGAAGCCTGACATTTCCGCAATGTTTTCAAGGTTTCTGAAACCCGAACACTGGATTCCTGCCTGCGCGGGAATGACGAATCCTTGCGGATTCTGTCTGCCTTAGGAAGAAATACACTTTTGAAAATAAAAAGGTATTTCATTTGCTTATCCCGAACTCGCGTTGCTTATATTTTCGCATTTGCTTGCGTATTCATTTCTTTCAGACGGCCTTTTATAGTGAAAATCAGAAATCTACCGCGTTAGCTGCGCCTTGCCGTACGTGTGTACTGTCTTCGGCTTGCCGCCTTGTATCTTTCTGATTTTATTTCACTACACTTTCGCGCCCGCCCGTTTGCTCAACGCCCATTGACCGGCATTCAGCGCAAACAAAATCGCAAACGAAATCATCAGCATAAACAGCGCCACGGCAGACGCGCCGGTGACGTCAAACTGCTCCAGCTTGCCGGTAATAATCAGCGGCAGAATCTCGGAAACCATCGGAATATTGCCCGCGATAAAAATCACCGAGCCGTATTCGCCCGTTGCCCGCGCAAACATCATGCCTGCGCCGGTGAGCAGGGCGGGGGTGATTTCCGGCAGCAACACGCGGCGGAAAGTGGTGAAGCGGCTCGCGCCCAAGGTGGCGGCGGCTTCTTCGTATTCACCCGACAATTCCTCCAACACCGGCTGCACCGCCCGCACGATAAACGGCAGGCTCACCACCACCAGCGCAATCCAGATGCCGATGGGGGTAAAGGCGATTTTGATGCCGAACGGCGCAAACCATTGGCCGAGCCAGCCATTAGGCGCATACAGCGTTGCCAGCGCGATACCGGTGACCGCAGTCGGCAGCGCAAACGGCAAATCCACCAGCGCATTCACCAGCCCTTTGCCGGGAAATTCGTAGCGCACCAACACCCACGCCACCAAAGTGCCGAACACGATATTGGTGAGCATGGCGTAAAACGACATCCGCAGACTCAGCCACACCGCCGCCAACACGTTCGGCTCCAAAATCGTCTGCCAAAAGCCGCTCCAGCCGATTTCCGCCGCCTTCACCGCCATCATCGCAAACGGCAATACCACCAAGAGCGACAGGCACAACACGGTCAGGCCGAGGCTGATTTTGAAACCGGGCAACACGCTGGGGGTTTTGAGCAATAACATGGCGGGCAATATTCAGGGATTTTCGTTGCCGCTACTTTAACGAGGCCGTCTGAAAAAGGGAAAGAATGGATTATTGTATGTAAATGAAGTTTGGTTATATGTTGGTTTGGAGAATGGTAAAGGCCGTCCCCGCCTAAAGCATACGGGGATGACGTTTCTGAAAATGTTTTCAGACGGCCTGAAAGCTTTGCAAAATCTCCCGCTCGCCGCACCCACGCAGCTTGTCGCACCCGCGCAGGCGGGTGCCCAGTCTGAAGCATCGCTTCAGTTGTCTGCCGGGCAGCGGTAATCAAGCGTCGAGTATTAACTGTTTGATTTTATCAATAAATATTTCACAAACGCGACAAACAAGCCAAGCTTTGCTTTGCGCTGGGCTCCTGCCTGCGCACATTACTGTCCGGAATAAATTCCAGAGGCCGTCTGAAAAGCTGAAAGGCTGGTACTTCGAGTGTTTTCAGCGCCATTTGGACTCAAAATCAGTAACGCTTGAACTACTGCAATCTGCTCCCTCCTCTGCGCACCGCGCAGCTCGAAGAGGGCAAGATTGACACGCTTCGCTAGTCAATCTAAGTCGGGGAGGGTTGGGGTGGGGGTGATGTTTCGCGGAAACATTAAAATCTGCTGAAACTCAAGCAGGATGTACTTCTACGAAGTACCACCCCCCATCCTAACCTTCCCCCGCGCGGAGCGCAGGGGAAGGGACAGGTTACAGGAACTTCAAAAATTGCTGTCGAAATCCGACCGGTTTTGCTCAATAAATACAAGCTAACCGTTTGATATTCCAAGGGTTCAAATTGCATCAAAATATCAACAGTTTAACACTTTGATATTTAATGAAAATTTATTCCGGACAGTAGTGCGCGCAGGCGGGTGCCCAGTCTGAAGCATCGCTTCAGTTGTCTGCCGGGCAACGGTAATCAAGCGGGGGTTATTAACTGTTTGATTTTATAAATGAATATTTCAGAAGCGTGCCAAACAAGCAAAGCTTTGCTTTGCGCTGGGCTCCTGCCTGCGCAGGAGCGACGGGTATTGTTTTGTTGCAAAAGTTCAGGCCGCCCGCCTAAGGCATGCGGGGACGGCCTGCGCTTTTTCGCGGGCAAAGTCCGCGCTATAGTGAAAAAACTTAATATTTGATACAAGGCAGCAAACCGCAGACAGTACAGATAGTACGGCAAGGTGCAGCAACGCCGTAGCAGATATTAAGTTTTTCACTATACAGCATGGAAAATCAACATTTCTTGCGATACATAAACAAGGCCGTCTGAATGGTTGACGCGATTGCCAAACCCTTCAGACGGCCTGCCGGAATTACCGAAGCTTATTTTTTCGGGCTGAGCTGGTCGACCAAGCCGCCGTCGGCAAAGTATTTCTTCATGATTTCCGGCCAAGTGCCGAAGACTTCATTCGGGCTGAAGGTATCAATATCGGGGAAATCGGCTTTGTGTGCCGCCAACACTTCGGCGTCGCGCGGGCGCAGATAGAGCTTGGCGCCCAATTCCTGCGCGGGTTTGCTCCACAAATATTGCAGGTATTCGGTGGCCGCCGCGCGGGTGCCTTTTTTGTCGACCACGCTGTCCACCACGGCCACGGGGCTTTCGGAAAGAATGGTGTAGCTCGGATATACGATTTCAAACTGATTTGGCGCGAGCACGCGGCTGACGTGGTTGGCTTCGTTTTCAAAGGTAATCAACACGTCGCCGATGTTGCGCTGGGTGAAGGTGGTGGTGGCCGCGCGGCCGCCGTTTTCAAACACCGGCGCATTGGCTAACAGCTTGCGGGCGAATTCGGCGGCTTTGCTCTCATCGCCGTTGTTGGCTTTCAGACCGTAGCCGTATGCGCCGAGAAAGGCGTAGCGGCCGTTGCCGGTGGTTTTCGGGTTGGCGATGACGATTTGCAGGTTGTCGCCTGCCAAATCCGCCCAGTCGCGCACTTGTTTCGGGTTGCCCTTGCGCACGAGGAAGACGGTGGTGCCGGTGAAGGGCACGGCATTGTCGGGCAGGCGCGTTGCCCAATCTTTCGCCACCAGACCTTTGTCGGCCAGCAAATCAATGTCGGAGCTTTGGTTCATGGTCACCACGTCGGCCTGCAAACCGTTGGCCACCGCCAGCGCCTGCTTGCTGGAGCCGCCGTGTGATTGCTGGATGTCGATGCTGCCGCCCGCGTTTTTGGCGGCGTATTCTTGTTCAAACAAGGGGTTGTAGTCTTTATAGAAATCACGCGCCACGTCGTAGGAGACGTTGAGCAGCTTCACCGTACCGTCTGCGGCGGCGGTTACAGCTTCACCGGAGGCGGGTTGGGCAGATGAAGAATCGGCGCCCGGCGAGCAGGCGGACAAAACCAAAGCCGCACCGAAAAGCGCGGCGAATGAAAGCGGACGGGAGGCAGACATGATGAATTCCTTGTTTGTAATGGGATAACGCTACTTTAAACGAGGCCGTCTGAAAAAGAGAAAGAATGGTTTATTGTATGCAAAGACGGTTTGGTTATATGGTTTGCGGATAAGGCAGAGGCCGTCTGAAAACAAGCGGAGCGCGTTTTCAGACGGCCTTTCAGACGGCCTTATCAGAGGCGATGGGACAGTCGGGATAAATCACGGTGGCGGGTGCATCGTCCAGCCAGGTGCGGATAAGGTCGGCGTGGGGGCCGGAAGGCGGGCTGTCAACCAGAATCAGGCCGGGTTGTTTGAGGGCGGTCTGCAACACCGAGACGGCCAGGCGGCGGTGTTCGGCCAGCGTGCGTGCGCCTTCGGAGAGCCTGCTGTCGAGGCCGCCCAGGTCTTCCAACAGCGGCAGCAGGCCGGTCTGCCGCAGGTGTTCGAGAATCTTTCTGTCGTCCAGCCGCCGCAGCCCCAGCGTAATCACGCGGCGCAGGCTGCCTTTCAAGACCAGCGGCGAAGTGCTGACGAGGCCGACGGTGCGGCGCAGGCTGCCTGTGCTGAAGGTGTCGGCGGCTTGGCCTGCCAGCAGGACGCGGCTGCGGGAGGGCGGTGCCAGCGAAAAAATCAGCGCCCACAGCTGCTTCATGTCCAAATCCGCTCCGGCGGGCAAATCTAGCCCGGCATGCGTTCCGGCGGCGAATTCGCGCACCAGCGGCGAGGGGTTGCCGGGCTGCGCCAGTTCGATGCGCAATGCCACGGCTTCTTTGGCCTTGAGTTTGTGGCGCGAGCCGCTCTGAAGCGGGAGCAGCCTGCGCCGGAAATTGAGCACCAAGCGCTGATGGGCGGCGCGAAAAGCGCTGAGCCGGTCGATTACGCCCATCTGGTTGCGCAGCGGCATGACCATCAGCGCCAACGCCGCCAGACCGCCTGCGATGGTGCCGGTGTGGTGGCCTGCCGCCGCGCCGCTCCAGATGATGCCTACGGCGGCCAAGGGCTGGGTCATATAAGTCAGTGCGCGCAAAGCTTCCACTTGCCAGACGCGTTTGACGGCTTTGCGGGTGAGCTCGGCGGCGCGGCGGCGGATGAGGCCGATTTCCGCGTTTCTGCGCCCGGCGGCGGCCAGATGCGGCGCAATCGGCATGCGTTCGGCCAAATCGGCGGCGAGGCGGGCGCGGCTCTTGCGCAGGGTGGCATGGGCTTGCAGCAGAAACGGTGAGGCGGCAAACAGGCTGGTGACCACCAGCGCGGCCAGCGCCAGCCCCAGCCAGCGCGTCGCCGCAGGCGAAAATCACGCCGTTGAGCAGGCCGGAAAATTCCGGATCGGCAAGCAGCGCCGCCGTTTCCTGCTGGAACAAACCGTCGGCCAGCTCGATAACCGCCACGTCGCAGCCTTTTGCTTCGGCGTGGGCGAGCAGGGTGTTGATGCCTTCCTTGATGCGTTCCAGCGGTTGCAGGTAGGTGGTGACCATGCCGGCATCGGTGAAATCGGCCACATAATGCGCGCCGGTGTCGCAATAATCGTTGAAATCGCCGAAAGCGCCGGTGCCGGTGCCTTTGAGGGCGGCCACTTTGCAGCCGAGCACCGACAAGCCGTGCGACAGGGCGACGGTGGCGGTGGTTTTGCCGGAATTCATCGCCGTGCCCGACACCGCAATAACCGGCATATGGCCGCTGGGGGTGGCTTTGGGCAGGGCAAAGTCGCGGGTGTTGGCCGGGCGGCCGTCTTCGTGGCACAAAATGCCGACGGGCTGGATTTGGGTGGGATTTTTCATGCGTTCGTTTTTGTGGGTCATGCGGCCGATGCAGCCGCCGCCCGCCAGCATGTCTACCGCGCCGTGCTGCAATTCGGCCACACCCTGAAACTGGTCGGGCGCATAGCGTGCGCCGCAGGGCAGCACGACCAGGTCGTTGACATACAGATGCGAGGCGCGGCCGCTGGCCAGTTGGATGCGCTGGTGTTGGCCGATAGACAACACGCGTCCCAATATCAGGTCGCCGGATTGTGCTTGGGTGACATCTTCTTCGATACGGAAGGGCAGGCTGCGGTCGGTGCGGCGGGTGGAAAATGCCCACTTGGCTTTTTTGAGCAGCGTTTGGGGGTTGGTCAGCTGTAACATGATTTCAAACCTTTCAAAATATCTTGATAACGGGCAATCAGGCGAAAATGCGTTTGGCCAGATTGTTTTGGGCGGCGCAGTGCATAAAGCTGTGGCCGCAGCCGGGCAATTCGACAAACTCCGCGCGGGCGTCGATGCTGTGTGCCGCTGCGGCGGCCAGCAGGCGGCCGACATAATTGCGGGCGCGCTCGTGGCGGTTTTTACCCTGCAATTCGTCTAAAAGCGGGGTTTGCCGCATGGCTTCGTCGCGCTCGACATCTTCCGCACCCACATACACGCTTATCGGAATCTGCAGGAAATGCGGCAGCTGGATGCGCATGATATGTGCCATGTCAACCTGCCCGCAAAGCGGCTGACAAGCGCCAGAGCCGATGCCCGCAGGAAACGCGACACCTTCATCCGGCCAGCAATACCAGCCTGCCGCGCCCAGATGCAGACGGCCGACGTGTTGCGGATAGAGCATGGCGAAACGGTGCGCCAGCTGCGCGCCGCCGGAATAGCCGAAAATGTCGCAGACAGGAGCGGGGATGATGCCGCTGTTTTTCAGCATCAGCAGCAGCGCAAACAGCGCCTTGTCGGGGCGGTGGCGGCCGATGCGCTGGAAGTTCGGCCAGTGCTTTCTGGAAAAACGCGGCACAATCAGGCCGCGCCCGCTCTCCAGCGCCGCAGAGGCAAAAGCGTCGAACACCGCATCGGCCTTGCGGCTGATGCCGTGCAGCGCCAGCAGGGGCGGCTCGCTGCCGCCGTGTTCCGGCATCAATATCCTGGCCGTGACGGTGCCGTCTGCCGTGGAGATGGAGAAATCCCGAACCTGCGCCGCCGGATAGCGGGCGGCTTCTTCAGGCGGGATTTCGCGGATGGCCGGAGGGTGTTTTTTTCGCGTGTCTGTCACGGTTATGCCTTGAGCATTTGTTGTCGGTATCGGCTAGACAAGGTGCATGACATTTGGTTTCATGCGTAACAAATATTTAATAAAATTATTTAAAAATAATACGTTAATATATTATTTGAAAATAAATAAAAAAACACCTGCTTGTGTAAAAAAACGGAATTTGTCATTTTTTTGACATATAAAGATGGTAAGTGGTGGCGCAAAACAGGCCGTCTCTGCCTGAAGCATGCGGGGATGGCGTTTCTGAATGTCTGGTCGGGATTTGGCCGGAACGTGGGCGGAGCCTACGCTACGTGTATTGCGGTTTTCCGCCCGCTTTTAGCGTGGGCTCCGTCCGCGAAAAAAACAGACCGTCCCCGCCTAAAATATGCGGGGACGGCGTTTCTGAAAACGTTCAGACGGCCTTGCGATTATTTGAATAATCAGGCTTGTGCCCAGAAATCGCGCGGGGCATCCAACACGGGCTGCACGATGCCGCTGCGCACGGCGAAGTCGCCGAAGCCTTCGTTTGCTTCGCGGTGTTGCGCCCAATCGGCAAACCAGCCGTCGAGAATCGGCAGGATTTCCTCTTCGGTGATGTTTTCCTTGAACAGGCGCGGAATGCGGGTGCCTTCGCGGTTGCCGCCGGTGTAGAGGTTGTAGCGGCCTACGGCTTTGCCGACGAGGCCGATTTCGGCGAGCATGGAGCGGCCGCAACCGTTGGGGCAGCCGTTGACGCGCAAGACGATGTGTTCGTCGGCCAAACCGTGTTTGGCGAAGAGGGCGTCGATTTTGTCGGCAAACTGCGGCAAAAAGCGTTCGGCTTCGGCCATCGCCAGCGGGCAGGTGGGCAGTGCCACGCAGGCCATGCTGTTTTCGCGCTGGGGGGTAATGCTGTCGTTAATCAGGCCGTGGGCGCGGGCGATCTGTTCGATGGCGTCTTTATCGGCGGCGGCCACGTTGGCGACAATCAGGTTTTGGTTGGCGGTGAGGCGGAAATCGCCTTTGTGCACTTTGGCGATTTCGCGCATGCCGGTTTTGAGCGGGCGGCCGGGGTAGTCGAGCAGGCGGCCGTTTTCGATAAAGAGGGTGAGGTGCCAGTTGCCTTCTTCGCCCTGCACCCAGCCGATGCGGTCGCCGCGGCTGGTGAATGCATACGGGCGGATGGGTTGGAATTTGGCGCCCATGCGGTTTTCCACTTCTTCGATAAACACTTCGGTGCCCACGCGCTCGAGGGTGTAGCGGGTTTTGGCGGCTTTGCGGTCGCTGCGGTTGCCCCAGTCGCGCTGCACGGAAACCACGGCGGCGGCGCAATCGAGCACTTTATCGAGGCCGATAAAGCCGAATTCGCGGGCGGTGTTGGGGTAGGTTTTGGTGTTGCCGTGCTCCATCGAGAGGCCGCCGCCGACCAATACGTTGAATCCGGCGAGCTTGCCGTTTTCTTCGATGGCGACGAAGTTCAAATCGTTGGCGTGCAAGTCGACGTCGTTGTGCGGCGGAATCACCACGGTGGTTTTGAATTTGCGCGGCAGGTAGTTTTTGCCGAGCACGGGCTCGGTGGCGTCGCCGCTTTTCACCGCATCTTTCAGCGGCGTGGCTTCGGCGAATTGCTCGGTGGAATGCAGCTTTTCGCCGTCGAGCCAGATTTCGGCGTAGGCGCGGGTTTTCGGCAACAGATGTTCGCTGATTTTTTTCGCCCATTCGTAGGCTTCTTTGTGCAAGGCGCTTTCAACGGGATTGCTGGTGCACAATACATTGCGGTTGACGTCGCCCGCGGTGGCGATGGAATCCAGCCCCAATTCGTTGAGCCATTGGTGCATGGGCTTGATGTTGTCTTTCAACACGCCGTGGAATTGGAAGGTTTGGCGGTTGGTAAGACGGATGGAGCCGTAGAGCGTTTGTGCGCCGGCGAATTCGTCGATGCCGAGCCATTGCGCGGGCTGGATGATGCCGCCGGGCAGGCGGCAGCGCATCATCACGTTTTTCAGCGGCTCCAGCTTTTGCTCGACGCGCTCGGCGCGGATGTCGCGGTCGTCTTGCTCATACATGCCGTGAAAGCGGATAAGCTGGAAATTGTCGCCGTTGAAGCCGCCGGTGAGGCCGTCTGAAAGGTCGCCGCTGATGCTGCCTTCGAGGTAATGGCTGTCGCCTTTGAGGCGCTCGTTGTCGGCGGGCGGGGCGTCGGGGAGTTTGGCGCGCGGGTCGTGGCTGGTCATGGGAATGTCCTGTAGCTTGTGCGTTTTGGTATGACGTTACTTTATAGAGGCCGTCTGAAAAAGGGAAAGAATGCTTGGTTATCATGAAATGCGATTTTGTTATATGCGCAGGGTTTGGGCGGTTTGTGCTGTTGTCGCGGGCGGAGCATATGCTTTCAGACGGCCTCAAATCTTGCCGTCAAACAAACGGGTAGCGTGGGCTCCGCCCACGTTTTTAATCAAGCTTTTATGCAGCGATTTCAGACGGCCTGTGGTGTTGTCGTGGGCAGAACCCACGCTACGGCGGGCGCGGGGCATATGGTAAACCAGCAGGAAAAGGAGGCCGTCTGAAAGCATTCGGACGGCATCAGACAAAGCGGGTAGCGTGGGCAGAGTCCACGTTTCGGCCAAGCTTTCATGCTGAGATTTCAGACGGCCTGTGGTGTTGTCGTGGGCAGAGCCCACGCTACGGCGGGCGCGGGGCATGTGGTAAATCAGTAGGAAAAGGAGGCCGTCTGAAAGCTTTCAGACGGCCTCAAACCTTACCATCAATAAAGATAAGGAAGAAGGAAAAGGGTTAATACACGTCGCGCTGGTAGCGTTTGTCTTCGCGCAAGTCGTTGAGATAATCTTCGGCGTCGTCGCGGCTCATGTTGCCGTGTTCGCCGATGATGTCGAGCAGGGTATTTTCGACATCGCGCGCCATGCGGCTGCCGTCGCCGCACACGTAAACATGCGCGCCTTGTTGCAGCCATGCCCACACGTCGGCGGCAGCGGCGGCGAGCTTGTGCTGCACATACACTTTTTCTTTCCCCTGGCGGCTCCAGGCGAGGTCGGCGCGGGTGAGCAGGCCGTTTTTGCGGTATTGCAGCCATTCGCTCTGGTAGAGGAAATCATCGGTGAATTTTTGGTTGCCGAACACGAGCCAGTTGCCGCCCGCATCGCCGTTGGCTTCGCGCTGCTGCATAAAGGCGCGGAAGGGGGCAATGCCGGTGCCCGCGCCGATCATAATCACGGGGGTGTCGCCGTTGGCGGGCAGGCGGAAATGCGGGTTGGGTTCGACGAATACGCGCACTTCGCCGCCTTCTTCGAGCGCGCCGCCGATAAAGCCGGAAGCTGCGCCGGTGTAGGGCTTGCCGTGGTGCTCAAACTGCACCACGCCGACGGTGAGGTGCACTTCTTCGCCCGCTTCATCTTGCGCCGAGGCGATGGAATAGAGGCGCGGGGTTTGGGCGCGGAAGAGGCCGAACAGGGTTTGCGCGTCGAGCGGGTGCGGGTGTTGGGCAAACACGCCCACGGGCGGGGTAGCGGCAAGGTACACATCGAGCGCTTCGGCGTTTTCCACAGTTTTCTGCAAATCGGTGTTGCCGCTCAAGGCCGCATATTGCTGCACCAGCGCGGGGGTGTTTTGGGTGATGTCGGCATGGTGGGTAAGGGCGGTGCGGAGGTCGGTTTGGCTGCCGTCTGAAAGTTTGACTGTTTCGCTGCCGTCAAGCTGATGCAGGGCGAGGATTTCGTCAACCAGCGCGGCGGCATTGACCGGCCAAATGCCGATCGCATCGCCGGTTTGGTAGCGGATGCCGGAGCCTGCGAGGTCGATTTCGATGTGTTCGACGTCTTTTTCGGCATGGCGGGCGGTGATTTTCTGGCGCACCGACAAGCTGGCGGTAAACGGTTTTTCTTTGCTGTAAAGCTGGGCGGCGGGGGCGGCGCCGGGTGTAGAAAGGCCGTCCCCGCCTAAAGCCTGCGGGGATGACGTTTCTGAAAGCGGGGCACTGCTTTGGACGCACAATTCGGCCACTTGCGCGCCGATGCGCTCAATCCAGGCTTGCGCGGGGGCTTCGTAATCCAAGTCGCAATCGACGCGCTCGGCCAGCCGCGCCGCGCCGAGTTTGGCCAATTGCTCGTCAAAATCTTTGCCTGCCTGACAGAAATGCGGATAGCTGGTGTCGCCCAAACCGAGCACGGCAAAGCTGAGTTTGCCCAAATCAGGCGCTTTTTTGCCGAACAGGAATTTGTGCAGCGGCAGCGCTTCTTCCGGCGGCTCGCCCTCGCCTTGGGTGGAGGTCACCAGCAACACGATGTCTTCTTCGGGCAGGCTTTTGCTCTTGAAATCGGCCGCGCCGACCAGCCGCGCATTGATGCCCGACTGCTCCAGCTTCACCAGCAAATCGGCGGCCACGCGGCGGGCGTTGCCGGTTTGCGAGGCGGACAACACGGTCACGCGGCGGGCGGGCGCGGCGCTTGTTGCCGCAGCGGGCAAAGTATCGGCCAAACCGGCCGCCGCGCCGCCGCCCTGGCTCTGCGCCCAACAATAGCCCGACAGCCAGGCCAATTGGGTGGGCGAGAGGGCGGAGAGTTGGGCGGCGATTTCGGGCGGCAGCGGCTGGGTCATGGCGGTTCCTGGTGATGGATTATTGATTATGGATGAGCGGCAGGCGCGCAAATGCGCGTGTCGGTTGATGCTTGCCGCTACTTTAGCGAGGCCGTCTGAAAAAAGGAAAGAATGCTTGGTTATCATCAAATGCGATTTTGTTATATGTGTGAAAAAGCCGTCTGAAACGTTTGATACGCTTTCAGACGGCCTGTTTATGCTTGATTGACACGGAATCATTCAAGGCGGCGAGTCGCGGGCTTATGCGGAAAGAATATAGCGAAATAAAATAAGAAATCTACTGCGTTAGCTGCGCCTTGCCGTACTATTTGTACTGTCTGCGGCTCGCCGCCTTGTGTCAGAATCTAATTTCTTCGACTATGCGGTTTCAGACGGCCTTTTTTTCTGAAGCATCAGGCCGCATTGCGGCCGCGTTCGGCGTTGAAGCGGTGCACATAAGCCACCAGTGCGGCAATGCAGCCGTCGATGTCGTCGACACCCGACAAAAACAGGATGGTGCGCAAGGCCGACAAGTCGTGGTCGGGAACCAGCGGGGCGGCGTATTGGTTGGGAAAGGCGAGCGGGCAGAGCCACTGTTTTTCTGCGGGGCGGTAGATGCCGATGATTTCGTGTCGGCCGTTGCTGCGGTGCAGGGTGAATTGCACGGCGGCGCTGGCCGGCACGGTGTGTGCGGAAAGCTCGAGATGGTGGATTTTCATCGGTGGTTCCTTTTCCTGTTTAGCACTTTCGGGGGCGGCAATTGGGAATAAATCGCCCGGGGTGTCGGGTTGCGCGGCTTCGGTGCGGCAATAAAAAACACCCGAAAGCCGAAAGAGCCGGGTGCGTTGCCGTGTTTGCCGTCTGCAAAAGCCAACGGCCACATCTGCGCTTGCATTCCACCTTGCCGGCAAGGGCAGGTTGGCATGGTTTCCCAACTCATGATGTTTCAGACATATTATGCTTGCGGGCAAACCGTGTCAACTGCTTTCAGACGGTCTTGCCGGTATCCAGAGCAGGGATTTTGTGATAACTTCGGCTATTGTTTTGACACGGATTCAGCGCACCCATCATGAGAAAATTTCCGACTCTGGCCGATTGCGTCGGCCATACTCCCCTGATTCAACTGCAACGCGTGGCGGCGCACACCAAGGCGACTGTGTTGGCCAAACTGGAGGGCGACAATCCTGCCGGTTCGGTCAAAGACCGTCCTGCCTTCCACATGATTGCGCAGGCCGAATTGCGCGGCGAAATCAAGCCGGGCGACATGCTGATTGAGGCCACCAGCGGCAACACCGGCATTGCGCTGGCGATGGTGGCGGCGATGAAAGGCTACCGGCTCACGCTGCTGATGCCGAAAAATTCGACACAGGAGCGCAAAGACGCGATGGCGGCTTACGGCGCCACACTGATTGAAACCGAAAGCATGGAAGCGGCGCGCGACGAGGCGCTGGCGATGCAGGAAAAAGGGCTGGGCAAGGTGCTCGACCAATTCAACAACCCCGACAACAAAGAAGCGCACTATGTGACCACCGGCCCCGAAATCTGGGCGCACACCGAGGGTGCAATCACCCATTTTGTCAGTTCGATGGGCACCACCGGCACGATTACCGGCGTGGCGAAATATTTGAAAGAGCAAAATCCGCAGGTGAAAATCATCGGCCTGCAGCCGGATGCCGAGTCGTCTATCGCCGGTATCCGCCGCTGGCCTGCCGAATACATGCCGGGCATTTTCGAGGCCGATTTGGTTGATGAAACGCGGGATGTGGCGCAAAAAGACGCCGAGGCATTTACCCGCAGGCTGGCGCGCGAAGAGGGCGTGTTTGCGGGCGTGTCTTCCGGCGCGGCGGCAATGGCGGCGGTGAAAATCGCCGAAGAAAATCCGGGCGCGGTGGTGGTGTGCATCATTTGCGACCGCGGCGACCGTTATTTGTCTACCGGATTGTTTGGCAAACAGGATTAAGATTATCCGGACATGAAAGCAAGCTGACTGTGTCGGCCACCTCGGCCTGATAAAGAGCAGCTTGGTTTAAAGGCCGTCTGAAAGCGTTCAGACGGCCTTTACTGTTTTATAGTGAAAAAACTTACTCTACTACCGCGTTGCTGCGCCTAGCCGTACTAATTGTACTGTCTTCGGCTTGCTGCCTTGTATTAAAGTAAGTTTTTCCACTATATAAAGTTATCAAGCGGTTTTTATGAAACGCGAATTCGGAACTTGGTATCAATGCATCAGATACCCCAACACGCCCGCCGATGCGACCGCAATCAATACGGTGGGCAGCATCGAAAAGCGGCTGGCGGCAAACAGCGTAATCACCAGCGCGATTAATTCGTGCGGCTTGTCGGCAACGAAATGCGGGGCAATCACGGCGATTAACACGCAGCCGGGCGCGGCTTCCATCACGGCGGCGGCGCGAGGGCCGAGGCTGCGGTTGCGCAGCGCCAAAAAGCCGATGAGGCGGGTGGAATACGTAGCGGCCAGCATGCCGAGGATGGTGAGGAACGAAATCCAGCTGATCATGTTTCGGCGCTCCAGAACCAGGCGGCCAGCAAACCGGCCAAGGCACCGGCGGGCACATACCAGGCGCCGTCGGTAAAGAGGGAGACTAGTGCGGCCACCGCCAGGCTCACCAGCCACGGGCGGGCGGCGCGCAAGCCTTTCCACATGCCGCGCAGCAACACCAGAAACACGGCGGGAAACGCCATGCCGAAGCCCAGCGCCTCCACATCGCCCAGAGCCGGACCGATGGCCGCGCCCAATGCAGTAAAGCTCACCCACATCACGTAAAGCGTAAGCGACACGCCCATATAATAGGCCAGGCTGAAGGCGGGCAGGCCGCGGCTGCGGCGTTTGTTGGCGTCGGCAATGCCCATCGCCCAGCTTTCGTCGGTCATGAAAAACAACGCGGGCAGGGCTTTTTTCAGCGGCACGTTGCGCAGATAGGGCGACAGCGCCGCGCCCATCAGGATGTGGCGCGTGTTAATCATAAACGTCATCAGGATAATCAGCAGCGCAGGCAGCGGGTCGCCCCACAGGCCGACGGCGGCAAATTCGGAGCCGCCGGCAAAATTCAGCCCGGTCATCAGCGGCATTTCAAGCACGCTCATGCCTTTTTTCGCACCCTGCACGCCCAAAATCAGCGCAAACGGAATCATGCCGACCAAGACGGGCAGGCAGTCTTTGATGCCGCGGCGGAATTCGCCGTGGGGCGATGCGGCTTCGGCAGGCAATGAGGTGGCGGCAGAAGAGGGCTGCATAAAAGAAAAGATTCCTTGTTTGAAATGAGAGGCTATTATACCCGCAGTGCATCAAAACAGGGTTGCGTATATGCTTTGATTTTTAATAAAATCGGCATTGAAAACCATTAATTTGCTATTTTTTGAATTCGGATGCTAAATGAAGCTGGATGCCATCGACCGTAAAATTCTTGCCGCGCTGCAGCGCGACGGCAGGCTGCAAAACATCGAGCTCGCCAAAGCCGTGGGGCTTTCGCCGTCGCCCTGTCTGCGCAGGGTCAGGCTGCTGGAAGAAGCGGGCATTATCGAGCGCTACACCGCCCAGATCAATGCCGGCAAAGTGGGCATGGGCTTCACCGTGTTTGCGCGGGTGTGGCTGAAAAGCCAGGATGCGGCGGTGGTGGAAGGCTTCACCGAAGCCGTGCGCGGTTTGGAGCAGGTGTTGGAATGCCATCTGATGGCGGGCGACAGCGATTTCCTGCTGCGGGTGGTGGCCGCCGATTTGGATGATTACCGCCGTTTCCAGATTGAGCACCTCACCCGCATTCCGGGCGTGCAAAACATCAAAACCGATATTCCGCTGCAGCAGGTGAAGCTGACCACCCGGCTGCCTTTGTAGCGGCCATACAAGCCAAACAATGCAAACCGCTGCGCCGTCAGGAAGCCCCGGCCATTGCTGCCCGATATTTATCCGCTTCGGAAACGTGTTCAGACGGCCTCGGCGTGACGGGCACCACCGCCTGACCTGCAGCGGCAATGGCTGAGTTGGCGCCGTCAGCTGCAGGCTGCGTGGCCGACTTGCAGGCTGTGTTGGTGGAAGGCGGCCAGGGAGTTGCGGTGGCCGATGCTGACGAAGATGCTGTCGGGCAGGCGCTGTTGGATGAGCCGGTAGAGCGCCGCTTCGGTCGGCTCGTCGAGCGCGGAGGTGGATTCGTCGAGCAGCACCACTTGCGGTTTGGCCAATAAAATCCGCACAAAGGCAATCCGCTGCAATTCGCCGGGCGAGAGGCGGTGTTGCCAGTCGTCGGTGTCGTCGAGGTACTCGATGAGATGGCTGAGGCGGCAGTCGGCGAGGGCGCCGGGCAATTCGGGGTGGTGCGGATCGATGTCGGGATAGCAGACGGCTTCGCGCAAACTGCCCTGCGGGGTGTAGGGGCGTTGCGGCACAAACAGGATATGCTGTCTGGCGGGGCGGCGGATGATGCCGCTGCTGCCAAACGGCCACAATCCCGCCAGCGCGCGCAGCAGCGAGGTTTTGCCGCAACCGCTGGGGCCTTGAATCAGCAGAGAATCGCCGCGGCGCACATTCAGATTGATGTGGTCGAGCAGGATGTCGCCGTTGTGGCGGTAGAGAGCGACATTTTGCAGCGAGAGGCCGTCTGAAACTTCATCGGTCTGCGCCCGGCGTTCGTGCTGCGGGGTATCGAGGCTGTTGAGAAAGCCGCTCAAGCGCGCCAAACGGGCGCGGTAGGCGGTGAATTTTTCGTAAAAATTGCGGAAAAACGACATCGCTTTTTGCAGCCGCGCAAACGATTGCACGGTTTGCTGCATGTCGCCGATTTTGATTTGTCCGGCAAAAAAGCGCGGCGCCTGCAGCATCAGCGGCAACAGCTGCATCACTTGCGAAAAAATGTCGTTGAAGCCGTTGAGGGTCACGCTTTGGCGGGCGATGCGCCAGCGGTTGCGGATGATGGCGGCAAAGCGGTCGGAAAGCTGCCGCCGCTCGCGCCATTCGCCGTTGTAAAACGCCACGCTCTCGGCATGGTCGCGCACGCGGATGAGCGAATAGCGGTAGTTGCCGTTGAGCTTCTCATTGTCGTAATGCGAGCGGATCAGCGGGCGGCCTATCCACATGGCAATGGCGGTGGCGGCGAGGATGGCGATGTAGACGAAAAACACAATCCCGCGCGGAATCTCGATACCGAACACCGGCAACACCCCCGCCAAACCCCACAAAACAATGGTGAATTCGATGGTGGAAATAATCGAATTGAGCATCCCGCGCGTGAATTCGATGGTGGAAACGATGAAATCCTGCGCATCCTGCTGGATACGCTGGTCGATGTTGTCGGGCGCGTGGCGCAGCATTTGCAGGCGGTAGTAGTTTTTATCGGCCAACCAGCGGCGGGTGAGCACGCTGTTGAGCTGTTCCGCCCATTTGATGGCCAGCGCCTGGTCGAGAAAATCGTTGAAAATGCCGTTGACCGCACGTATCAGCATCACTGCCGCATTGATAAACACCGCCGTCCAGAATACCGTCGCCAGCCTGTCTTGCAGGGCGCTGTAGGCGCTGTTGTAGAGGAAGGTGTTGAGCACAAACAGGCGGATTTCGGTGAGCAGCAACACCACCATCAACGACACCAATAATGCGGCTTTGAGGCCGCTTTTTTTATTCAGACAGGGCTTCAGAATCTGCCAAAACTGTTTACCGAAGCGGGTTTTACCGAGCAGGAATATACTCAATACCAGCGCGAGCATCACGCCGCCGAAGGTCTGCAGCAGCCATACGGGTGTGGCGGCCAGCTCGATTTGCCATTTTTGCATAGAGGGAATTTCGTGAGGCCGTCTGAAAGCGTTTTCAGACGGCCTGTGGTTGTCGGGTGTTTGTTTTATCTGTATTTTGTCTGATGCCGTCTGAAATTTGATACTTTCAGACGGCATTTGGCTTTGCCATTCAATCAGGTATTCCGTGCGTGTGCGACACCGTTTGCGTAGGGGCGGATTGTATATCCGCCCGCCTGGCGCTTTCTGACACCGGGGCGCTGTCAGGAAGTGCTGGGGTCTCATCATCAAAGGCCGTCTGAAACATTCTTACTTTATCGCTGTTGAAACGCCGTTTTATCCGACAATTTCACGATAAAAGCTGTCATTAAAACGCAACGTTTTTTAAAAAACTGCTAAATTTTTTATTTTTTCGGCTGTTTAATGGGAATGAATAGGATTATAATCGATTCAATAAAATTATTGAATATAATTCTCAAACTCAACGTATTTTTATTTCTTTGGAAAGTGCCATCATGAACGCCAAACCGGCTCTGATTCCCCTGCTGCTTGCCGCAGCTTTTGCCCATGCCGACGAAACCGCCACGCAGCAAGTTGGGCTGCAAACTGTCGAAGTGGTCGGCGACGGCCAGCGTGTGCGTGCGGCCAAATCTTTTTCGATTGCCAGCGACGGCGATTTGCGCGACCGCGTCAACTTGGGTTTGCTCGGCAAAGCCAATGCTTTTACCGCGCCGATTACGGTGGTGAGCTACGATGAAAAAGTGATCAATAATAACGAAGCGCGCACGCTGGTGGACGTAGTGGCGAAAAACGATGCTTCCACCTGGCAGTTTGGCGGCGAAAGCAATACGCTTACCGGCCTGTATTTTCGCGGTTACCAATTGGATGCGCGCCAGTTTAGCATCAACGGCCTCGCGGGCATGTATGGCACGCAGGGCACAGCCAGCGTGCAAGTGGCTTCGGCGCAGCTGATTAAAGGCGCTTCTACTGCCGTTAACGGCATGGATCCCGAAGGCGCGGTGTCGGGTGCGGTCAATATCGAAACCAAAAAAGCCAGCGATGAGGGCAACCGCAAAGTCGGCATCGGCTGGTTCAGCGACAGCCGTGTTCAAGGCACATTCGACTTGGGCCAGCGCTTCGGAGAAAACAAACAATTCGGCGTGCGCGTAAACGGTAAAAAACGTGTCGGCGACACCCCGCGCGACGACTATAAAGAAAATAGCAACGAATATGCATTAAACGCCGATTACCGCGGTGAAAAACTGCGCGTGGCGTTTGATTCCATCTATGCCAAGCGCAAAACCAGCGGCGGGCGCGCCCGCATTCAGGATATTCAGAATGCCGACGGCCGTTTGTTTGATGCGCCGGATGCAAAAACCAATTTGCTGCCGGGTTGGAACTGGCAAAATACCGTCGGCCAAACCAATATGCTGACCTTTGAATACGATACCGACTACGATTTTCAAGTGAGCGGCGGTGTCGGCTACAATAAAGCGCGTTATTACGGCACCTTGATTTCACCGACGGTATGCAGCAGTGCCAGCGCGATTTGCGACAGCGCCGAGCAATACAACACTGGCAGGGCGCGTTTTACCGACCAATATTTCCGCACCCTCAGCATGAATTTGGCCGCACGCGGCGAATTTGAAACCGGCTCGGTCAGCCACAACTGGAGCACCGCGTTTGACCGCATCATCCGCAACCGTACCACCTTGCAAAGCGCGCAAAGTGCCGCAGGCAGCGGCATCACGGTTACTCCGTATGGCCCGGATTCTATCGAAGAGCAATTGGCTGCCTATGCGCCGAGCATTCCGACGGCCATGTCAACCAGCCTGGATGCCAACATCAAAGTAAACAGCCTGGCCTTGTCGGATACGATGGGTTTTGCCAATGAAAAATACCGCTTTACCGCAGGCGGCCGCTACCAGTGGGTGGAATATACCGACAAACGCGCCGCCGAAAAAGGTGATGCCGCCCGCTTCAGCCCGATGTTTATGCTGGCTTATGTGCCGCAGCCTGATTTGGTGTTTTACGGCAACTATATGGAAGACTTGGAGCCTGCCGATATTTCGACGGATGATTTCGGCAATACCACCATGGCCAAACCGCGCGTGAGCCGCCAGTTTGAAGTGGGCGTGCGCAAAAACTGGGGCGATGTGGTCACCACGCTGAATGCCTTCCAAATCCGCCGCCCGGGCTACTGGCGCGGCAACAGCACGTCGGGCACTGATTTTATTGCCGCCGGTGCGGCTGCCGGTGACGAGCAGGGCATCGAGCGCAACCGGGGTGTGGAATTCAATATTTACGGCAACCTGCTGAATAAAACCCTGCGCCCGAACTTCGGCATCATGTATCTGCAATCCACCGTTAAAGATTATCCGAATTCGCAAGATAATCTGGTAAACGGCGTTCAGGTGGCCAATCCCCGTGTGATTGCCAAAGCAGGCGTGGAATACGACACGCCGTTTATGCGCGGCCTGACCCTGACCGGTGCGGTGCAATACTTCGGCAAATCGTATCAGGATACCCAAAAACAATACGCGTTCCCGTCATATACCTTGGTCGACGTCGGCGCGCGCTACCGCACCAAGCTGGGTAAAAACAATATGACCGTCAGCGGTGCGGTGGAAAACCTGTTCAACAAAAACTACTGGCAGGTGCAGCGCGGCCAATACGACCGCAGCTTCGCCGTGCTCGGTATGCCGCGCACTTATTGGCTGAAGGCCGAATTGGAATTTTAATCGATAACCGTGGCAGAGGCCGTCTGAAATACTTTTCAACAAGCTTGCCGCAAGTGCTTGCACTGAGCTTGTCGAAGCGTTTTCAGACGGCCTTTGTGTATTTCCCGCTATCTGCTTGATATAGACATTTTGTCGTCTGTTTAATTGTCAACGATTGGTATAGAATACATGCCAAGCTTTTATTTTGATGATAAAGGCCGTCTGAAACGTTCAGACGGCCTGCAATATTAAGGAAACCACCATGCCTGCCTACCGCTCCAAAACCTCCACCCATGGCCGCAATATGGCCGGTGCGCGCGCCTTGTGGCGTGCCACCGGCGTGACCGACGACGATTTCGGCAAGCCGATTATCGCCATCGCTAACTCGTTCACCCAATTCGTGCCCGGCCACGTGCATCTGCACAATATGGGGCAGCTGGTGGCGCGCGAAGTGGAAAAAGCGGGCGGTATTGCCAAAGAATTCAACACCATCGCCGTCGACGACGGCATCGCCATGGGGCACAGCGGTATGCTCTATTCGCTGCCGAGCCGCGATTTGATTGCCGATTCGGTCGAATACATGGTCAACGCCCACTGCGCCGACGCGCTGGTGTGCATTTCCAATTGCGACAAAATCACCCCGGGCATGCTGATGGCGGCGATGCGCCTGAATATTCCCACCGTATTTGTGTCCGGCGGGCCGATGGAGGCGGGCAAGGTTATCGGCGTGGCCAATATTGTTGAAGAACGCAAGCTTGATTTGATCGACGCCATGATTGAAGCGGGCGACGACAATGTCTCCGACGAACAAGTGGCTCAGGTAGAGCGCAGCGCCTGCCCGACCTGCGGCTCCTGCTCCGGCATGTTTACCGCCAATTCGATGAACTGCCTCACCGAAGCGCTGGGCTTGTCGCTGCCCGGCAACGGCTCTTATCTGGCCACCCACGCAGGCCGCCGCGACCTGTTTCTCGAAGCCGCGCGCCTGATTGTCGACATCACCCGCCGCTACTACGAACAGGGCGACGACAGCGTGTTGCCGCGCAGCATCGCCAGCAAAGCCGCGTTTGAAAACGCCATGAGCCTCGATGTGGCGATGGGCGGCTCCACCAATACCGTCTTGCACCTGTTGGCCGCCGCCACCGAAGCGGGCGTGGATTTCAAAATGGCCGACATCGACCGCATCAGCCGCCAGATTCCCTGCCTGTGCAAAACCGCGCCGAACAACCACGACTACTACATGGAAGACGTGCACCGCGCGGGCGGCGTGATGGCGATTCTGGCCGAACTCGACCGCGCAGGCCGTCTGAACACCGCCGTGCCGACCGTGCACGCGGCCACCCTCAAAGACGCGCTGACCAAATGGGACGTGATGAACCCGGCCAACACAGAGGCCATCGAGCGCTTCAAAGCCGCGCCCGGCGGCGTGCGCACCACCGAAGCCTTCTCGCAAAACCGCATGTGGCCGACGCTGGATTTGAACCGTGAAAGCGGCTGCATCCGCGACATCGACCATGCCTATTCCAAAGACGGCGGCCTCGCCGTGCTTTTCGGCAATATCGCCGAGCGCGGCTGCGTGGTGAAAACCGCCGGCGTGGACGAGAGTATTCTCAAATTTACCGGCCGCGCGCGCGTGTTTGAAAGCCAGGATGCCGCCGTGGAAGGCATTCTGGGCAACCAGATTGTCGCCGGCGACGTGGTGGTTATCCGCTACGAAGGCCCCAAAGGCGGCCCCGGCATGCAGGAAATGCTCTATCCCACTTCCTACCTCAAATCCAAAGGTTTGGGCAAAGAATGCGCCCTGCTCACCGACGGCCGTTTCTCCGGCGGCACCTCGGGTCTCAGCATCGGCCACGTTTCGCCCGAAGCGGCGGAGGGCGGCGCCATCGGCTTGGTGCGCGAAGGCGACACCATCGAAATCGACATCCCCAACCGCAGCATCAACCTGGCCGTGTCGTTTGAAGAATTGGCCGATCGTCGTGCCGAAATGGAAAGCCGCGGCGCCAAAGCCTGGAAACCCGAAAACCGCGACCGCCACGTTTCCGCCGCCCTGCGCGCCTACGCCGCCATGACCACCAGCGCCGACACCGGCGCCGTGCGCGACGTGTCGCAGGTTGAACGTCAGGACTGATTTTTAAAATCAACAAAAAGGCCGTCTGAAAGCAAAAGCGTTCAGACGGCCTTTACTTTTGCAAAATTCCCCGCTCGTCGCGCCAGTGCAGGCGCACTACTGTCTGGAATAAATCTTAGAGGCCGTCTGAAAAGCTGAGCTGAAAGGCTGAAACCTTTGCAAAAAAAACAACCGTCGCACCCGCGCAGGCGGGTGCCCAGTGCAAAGCGCAGCTTTGCTTGTCTGCCTATTTTCCTGATTCTAAAAATCCAAGATGAATCTTGAGGTTGTGAATTTCCAGAGCCGGCAGGTTTGAGCTGAAGCTGCGTTTCAGACTGGGCACCCGCCTGCGCGGGTGCGACGGGTAGGGGAATTTTGCAAAGGTCTCGGCCTTTTTGTGTATGTATATCGTTTCAACAACCATTCTCAATAAATCATTTACTTCCGGCTGCATAAGTCGCAAAATATTCTACGTATTCAGAAATTTTCACCTGATGTTTCAACATGGAGGAATGCTGATGAAGAAGACTCTATCCATCGCCGCGTTGTTGCT
Organism: Neisseria sp.; assembly: GCA_030538415.1. Taxonomy (GTDB): domain Bacteria; phylum Pseudomonadota; class Gammaproteobacteria; order Burkholderiales; family Neisseriaceae; genus Neisseria. The sequence goes on from JAUNTY010000010.1 coordinate 33,476, forward strand.
GTTGACAGCATGTAGCAGCCCGTCGTTGCAAAGCGGGCGCGAGCAGGCGCGGGCGCTGTTGGAGCAGGGGATTGCGGCGTATCAGCGGCAGGATTATGCCCGCGCCCTGCCTCTGTTTCAGCAGTCGGAGCAGGGCGGCGACATGAAAGCGCCGCGTTATATCGGGTTGATGTATCTGAACGGCCTGGGTGTGCCGAAAAACGCCGACAAAGCGGCGGCGGCATTTCAGGAAGCGGCGGCAAAAGGCGACATCACCGGCCAATATTGGCTCGGCCATCTGTATCTACACGGCATCGGTGTGGCACCGGATTCGATGGAAGCGCTGAAGTGGTATCTCATTTCTGCCGATAAAGCAGAGGCGGCGTTTCGGGAAGCGGCGGCAGAAGGTGACATTACCGGCTACTATTGGCTGGGTTATCTGTATGAACACGGCCTCGCTGTTGATGAAAATTGGTCGGAAGCGCTGAAGTGGTACCGCATTTCCGCCGAGCGCGGCGGCATCATCGCCGGCCCTGCCATGACTGCTTTGGGGCGTTTGTATGAAACAGGGCGAGGCGTTGCCGCTGACCGTGCCACGGCGTTGGATTGGTATCAAAAAGCCGCCAAGGTGGGCGAAAAAGACGCACAAGCCGCCTTGCAACGTTTGACTGCCGAATAAGGAGTTTGCCATGTTGAAACCCAAATTACTGATTTTATTGCTGGCGACTGCACTCTCCACCCCTGTTTTCGCGGGCATCAAAACCATCACCGCCATCAGCGAATCCACCTCTTACGGGCAGAAAGTCACCGCCGCGGCGGTCGAATACGATGAAACCATCAAAAATGCCGATTTGGACAAAGCCGCTTTCAGCGTGGCCGGGCGCACGGTAACGGGCGTGTATGCCACCGATGCGCCGAATCTTGCCGCCAAGCCGCAAAACGGCCGCATCGTGATGGTGAAACTCTCGCCCGATGACGCAGACGCAGGCGTAACCGAACAAATCGGCAGAGCCCCGTCAGTGATGAAAAACATCGTGCTGGACGTATCGCAAACCCGGCCGATTCAAGCAACATGGTTCAGAACCGTCGCCCCAGAAAGCGGCAAAAGCAGCCGCCTGATTAACGAAGTGGTGGACGAATTCACCCAGCATGAATTCACCGATCCCGCCACAGGCATTGTGGTGAAATACAATCTCTATACGCCAAAAGACATGGAAGCGGGCGAACGCTATCCGCTGGTGATGTTTATCCATGATGCAGGCTCAACCAACACCAATGTGCTCAACACCTTGCTGCAAGGCAACGGTGCAACCGTATGGGCAGAGCCGAGTTCGCAAGCCAAACAAAAAGCCTTCGTGCTCGCCCCTCAATACGACCACGAAATCGTGAACGACAAATCCGATAACCCGCCCGACCTTGACCCCACCATCAACCTGATTAAATCACTCACCGCACAACACCCGATTGACACCAACCGCCTTTACGCCACAGGGCAATCGGGCGGCGGCATGATGTCGATTGCGCTGAACATCAAATACCCGGATTTTTTTGCTGCCAGTTATCTGGTGGCAAGCCAATGGGCGGCAGACAAAACCCCGCCGATGGCAAAAAACAAGCTGTTTATTTTGGTGTCGCAAGACGACACCAAAGCCTATCCGGGTGAAAACGCCATCACTGCCGAGCTGGAAAAATACGGGGCAAAGGTGGGGCGTGCGGTATGGAACGGTAACAGCACTCCTGCTGAATTTGCCAGCGACGTGCAATCCTTATTGGCACAAGGCGGAAATATCCACTATGCCGCCATCAAATCAGGCACGCTGCCCGCGCAGTTGAAAGACCCAAATAGCACCAATCGCGGGCAAGCCCACAGGGGAACATGGGAGATTGCCTATAATATCGAAGGGATTCGCGATTGGCTCTATCGGCAGCATAAATAAGCCGAGGCCTTTATAAAAAAATAGCCGTCGCACCCGCGCAGGCTGGTGCGACGGCTATTTTTGCAAAGGCCTCAAGTCTTGAGTAAGGCGAAGGCCGTCTGAAAGCTATTTCAGACGGCCTTCGCCTTTGCTACGTATAGTCGGAGAAATGAGATTCTGATACAAGGCGAGCCAACACCGTAGCAGAAACTCGTTTCTTCGACTATAAATCGGCACCAAATCAGGATGGCGTTCCGCCGCTATGGTGCCGACTCTGCCGACAGGGCTTTGGCGCGTTCGCGCAATTCAAACTTTTGAATCTTGCCGGTGGCGGTTTTCGGCAAATCGCTGAACACAATCCGGCGCGGCAGCTTGAAGCCTGCCAGATGGTCGCGGCACCAGCCGTGCAGCTCGGCTGCGCTGGCCACGCGCTCGGGCTTGATTTCCACGAAGGCCACGGGGATTTCGCCCCATTTTTCGTCGGGCGCGGCCACCACGGCGCAGTTCATCACGGCGGGGTGTTTGTAGAGGATGTCTTCTACTTCAATCGAAGAAATGTTTTCGCCGCCGGATACGATGATGTCTTTGCTGCGGTCTTTGATTTGGGCGTAATCGTCGCTGTGCTTCACGCCGAGGTCGCCGGTGTGAAACCAGCCGCCCGCAAACGCGGCTTCGGTGGCGCAAGGGTTTTTCAGGTAGCCTTTCATGACGATATTGCCGCGAAACATCAATTCGCCCATGGTTTGGCCGTCTGCAGGCACGGGCTGCATGGTTTCGGCATCCATCACGTCAAGGCCGCCCTGCAAATGCGCACGCAAGCCTTGGCGCGCCTTGAGGCGGGCGCGTTCGGAGATGTCGAGCTCGCCCCAGTCGTCGTGTTCCACGCAGATGGCGGCGGGGCCGTAAACTTCGGTGAGGCCGTAGACGTGGGCGATGTCGAAGCCCATCTGCTCCATGTTGGCGAGCACGGCTTCGGGCGGCGCGGCGCCTGCCACCATGCCTTTCACTACCTGGGTGATGCCCGCTTTTTGTTCGACAGGCGCGTTGGCGAGCGCGGCGTGCACAATCGGCGCGGCGCAATAATGCGTGACTTTGTGTTCGCGAATCAAATCGAAACAAAGCTCGGGCTCGAATTTGCGCAGGCACACATTCACCCCCGCGCGCTCGGCCACGGTCCAGGCAAAGCACCAGCCGTTGCAGTGAAACAGCGGCAATGTCCACAAATAAACGGGATGCTTGGGCATATCCCAGTTGAGGATGTTGGAGAGCGCATTGATTGATGCGCCGCGATGGCTGTAAACCGCGCCTTTGGGGTTGCCGGTGGTGCCGGAAGTGTAGCTCAGCGTGATGGCGTCCCATTCGTCGTCGGGGAAAACCCAGTTGTCGTCGCTTTGGGCGCTTTGCAGCAGGCTTTCGTAATCGGTGTCGCCGTAATGCGGCGAGTTGACGGGGCAGAGCGCATCGTCGACGCGCACGATGTAGAGCTGCGGGATGCGGCTTTTGATGTAGGGCACAAGCCCGATGAATTCGCTGTCGATTAAAAGCACGTGCGCTTCGCCGTGCTGCAGGCAGAACGCAATGCTGTCGGCATCGAGGCGGGTGTTGATGGCGTTGAGCACGCCGCCCGACATCGGCACGCCGAAATGCGCTTCAATCATCGCGGGTGTGTTGGGCAAAAGCGCCGCCACGGTCACGCCGCGGCCGACGCCGAGCTGGCGCAAAGCACCGGCCAGCCTGCGGCAGCGCAAATCGGTTTCCAGCCAGCTCTGCCGGAAATGGCCGTGGATGATGGCGGTGCGTCTGCCGTATACTTCGGCGGCGCGGCGCAGGTAGTCGATGGGGGAAAGCGGGCTGTAATTGGCCGCGTTTTTGCCCAGGCCGGTGTCGAAATCGGTCATACGGCTTCTCCTCTGTGTGCTTTTATTGGTTTTGATGAAGTTTTTAACATTAAATTTTTGATTTGTCTTATCATTTATTTTGATGGGGGAAATCAGGGCGCCGGATTGCAAACAGGCCGTCTGAAAGCATAAATGTCTTTCAGACGGCCTGAGACCTTTGCAAAATACCTTTTGCTGCATCGCAAAAGCATCCGCTCCGTCATTCCGGCGCAGGCCGGAATCCATAGCTCGCCATGAAAACCCATTTGAAATCAAATAACTGAATTTTGGAGAAATGGATTCCGGCCTGCGCCGGAATGACAGATGGAATGGATATTTCCAAGAAAAAAGTATTTTGCAAGGGTCTCGACCTGATTTGTTTTATAGTCGTTTCAATTTAGTTTGATACAGCGTTGCTGCGCCTTGCCGTACTATAGTGAAAAAACTTAATATCTGCTACGGCGTTGCTGTACCTTGCCGTACTATCTGTACTGTCTGAGGCTTGCTGCCTTGTATCAAATATTAAGTTTTTCCACTATATTTGTACTGCCTGCGGCTTGCTGCCTTGTCTCAATCTAAGTTGAAACGACTAGTAGGATAATTGGCGCTGGCATCCGCCAGCGTTTCAGACGGCGTGTTTATTTCAACTGCCGCCCCGCAATCTTCACCAACTCATCAAACACAAACTTCACCCGTGCGGGGGTGGCGGTTTGTTGTTGGCGGTAGATGTATACCGGCCACTGGATTTTGGGGATGTCGGCGAACAGTTCGACGATGTCGCCGCTCGCCAAAGCGGCTTGGCAGACGCAATCGAGCAGGTGCCCGGCTACCCGTCCGCTGCGCACGGCGGTTAGCATGGCGTATTGGTCGGGGGTGGAGAAACGCGGCTGGGTGATGATTTGTTGATCGTCGTTGATGTGCCACGCCCAGGCTTTGCCGGTGTTTTCGTCTGCCAGCGCGGCGAGCGGATAGCGGTTTTTGAAGTCGTTCAAATCGGCAGGTTGGCCGAGTTTGGCCAATAATGCGGGCGCGACCACGATTTTTTCGTGCATTTGTCCGATTTTTTTCGCAATCAGCGTGCTGTCGGCGGCAAAGCCGATGCGCATGCCGACGTCGATTTGGTTTTCCACCACATTCAGGCGCCTGCCGCCTACCTGCCAATCGACGATGATGTCGGGGTAGGGCGCAAGTGCGGTCAAAAGCGCCGCCAGTATCGCATTTTCATACGGCAAAACCGGCATGGCAATCCGCACCACGCCCTGCATTTCGTCGTCATTGCGGCGGTTTTGAAACAGCTGCTCGCTGTCGTTGAGCAGCGTTTGCGCCTGCCGCAAAAAGCGCTGCCCGAAATCGCTCAAAATAACCTGTCGGGTGTTGCGGATAAACAGCGGCTCGCCCAGTTCTTTTTCCAATTCGGCGATGCTGCGGGTGATGACCGGGGCGGAAACGGCGAGGCGGCGCGCGGTTTCCTTGAATTGCAGGGTTTCGGCTGCCACGCAAAACACTTTGAGGGCGAATAATCTGTCCATCGGCTGCTCCATAATTTCTGTTTTGGCAATTATAAATTAGCAAACCATCAATTTACAAGCAATTATCTACGCTTTATTATGATTGCAACTTCTATTTACAGCCATTTTAAGCGAGGACAACATGACCACCATTTCACGCCGCAAACTGATTCAAACCGCCAGCCTTTTGAGCGCAGCCGCCATTGCTACGGCAGTGCCCGTGTTGGCAAACGCCGCCACGTCACCCGCCATACAAGGAGCCAATACCGTGAGCCTGAATTTAACCCAAGAATGGGACAAAGTGTTCCCGAAAAGCGATAAAGTAGACCATCAAAAAATCACCTTCACCAACCGCTACGGCATTACTTTGGCGGGCGATTTGTATCTGCCGAAAAACCGAAGCGGCAAAAAGCTGCCTGCGGTTGCGGTGGCAGGTGCATTTGGGGCGGTGAAAGAGCAATCATCAGGCTTGTACGCTCAAGAGCTTGCGAAGCGTGGTTTTGCCACACTGGCATTTGACCCATCATTTACAGGGGAAAGTGGCGGTGAGCCGCGTAATGTGGCAAGCCCTGATATCAACACCGAAGATTTCAGTGCGGCGGTGGATTTTTTGAGCAATCAGGATTTTATTGATGCCGAACGTATCGGTGTGTTGGGCATCTGCGGCTGGGGCGGCATGGCGTTAAACGTCGCCAGCATGGACACCCGCATTAAAGCCACCGCCACCAGCACCATGTACGATATGTCGCAAGTGATGGCAAACGGCTACAACAACAGCGTGGACGAAAACGCACGTTATGCGATGTTGCAAGCCATGAACGCCCAACGCAGTGCCGATTTCAAGAATGGCACATTCGCACCAAGCAGCAACAATCTGCCCGAAAAGTTAAGTGGAAACGAACCGCAATTCGTGCAGGAATATTGGGCGTTTTACAAAACCCCACGCGGTTTCCACCCCCGTGCTATCAATTCCAACGCCGCTTGGACAGCCACCACACCGCTGTCGTTCATCAATATGCCGCTGTTGCAACGTGCTGGTGAAATCCAAAGTGCGGTATTGGTGGTGCATGGCGAAAAAGCCCATTCACGCTACTTCAGTGAAGATGCCTTTAAAAAACTCAAAGGCGACAACAAAGAGTTGTATATCGTACCCAACGCCACCCATGTGGATTTGTACGACTATCAATCAGGCAAAATTCCGTTTGATAAGTTTGAGCAGTTCTTTAAGGCGAGTTTGAAGTAAACGGCAACCGCAATTTTGACCACATTTCCCATATCACATAGTAGGAATAAACCATGAACAATATTCAAAACAAAGTCGTGATTATCACCGGCGCATCCAGCGGTATCGGCGAAGCCACCGCCTACACCCTCGCCGAACAAGGGGCAAAACTGGTGTTGGGGGCACGGCGTGAAGCCAAATTGCAAGCCATTGCCGACAACATCAAAGCCCGTGGTGGCGAAGCGGTTTACCGTGTTACCGATGTGGTAAAACCCGAAGACAACGCCGCGTTGGTAGAGCTGGCAAAATCCACTTTCGGCAAAGTGGATGCGATTTTCTTAAACGCAGGCTTAATGCCGAGCTCACCGTTTTCCGCTTTGGAAACCGCCAACTGGAATGCGATGGTGGATGTGAACATCAAAGGCGTATTAAACGGCATTGCCGCCGTATTACCGACTTTTGAAGCACAAAAATCAGGGCACATCATCAGCGTATCGTCCGTGGCAGGTTTGAAAGTGTATCCCGGTGCGGGCGTGTATTGCGGCACCAAATGGGCGGTCAAGGCCATTATGGAAGCCTTGCGTATGGAGTCCGCCCAAGCAGGCACGAATATCCGCACCGCCACCATCTACCCCGCCGCCGTACAATCGGAACTGGTGGCTGGCATTACCGATACAGGCACGTCAGAAGGCTACCGCCAACTCTACGACACCTACGAAATCCCAGCCGAACGCGTGGCAAACGTGGTGGCATTTGCACTGAGCCAACCGGACGACACCAATGTCAGCGAATTCACCTTAGGCCCGACCACGCAGCCTTGGTAAAGCGGGTTTTCGCTGACACGCAAGAAAAGGCCGTCTGAAACTTAACACTCAAAGTGCGGTTTCAGACGGCATTTGTAACTACCGAATACGAAAAAACGATAAATATGAACAATCCCTATCCGCTAAACCAGATTATCCCGCCCGACAGCGAGCTGTATCACCAAATCCACCGCATTGTCGATGAAAACGCCACCTGGCTGGCCGAACTCAATGGCGCACACCGCACTCAGGCCGAAATCCGTAGCTTGCTCGGCAAAATTACCGCCAGCGAAATTGATGAAAGTTTGCGTGTCAATCTGCCGTTTTACAGCGATTTCGGTCGCCATATCCGCATCGGCAAAAACGTGTTTATCAACAGCGGCGTGATGTTCACCGATTTGGGCGGCATTACGCTGGAAGATAACGTCTTAATCGGCCCGCGCGCCAACATCATCACCGTCAATCATCCGCTTGAGCCGGCGGCGCGGCGTGGGGTAATCTTAAGCCCGGTACGCATTGGCAAAAACGCCTGGATTGGCGCAGGGGCGACCATTCTGCCGGGCGTTACCGTGGGCGAAAATGCGGTGGTGGCAGCGGGCGCGGTGGTGAGCAAAGATGTGCCGCCCGATAGCGTGGTGGCAGGCATTCCGGCAAAAGTCATCAAAACCTTATAAACCGAGCGCCAAAAACGCTTGAACGGAGCAGACAAATGATACGAAAATACCTCTTGTCTTTGCTGACACTGACACTGATGGCAAGCATTTCTGTATCGGAGGCGAAAGAAATGAAAATCAAAATTACCCTAGACAACCAAAGCTACACCGCCACGCTGGCAGACAACCCGAGCGCTCAGGCGCTGCTCAAACAACTGCCGCTCAGCCTGCCGGCGGAAAACTACGGCGGCGTGGAAAAAATCGCCTACCTGCCGCAAAAACTGCCCGACAGCCCGAACCACAACGGCAACTTCGCCCCCAAAGCAGGCGACGTCACCTACTACGCCCCGTGGGGCAACCTCGCCCTGTTTCACGGCAGCGCCAAACCCGCCCGCGGCCTGGTTTATCTGGGCAAATTTGACAGCGAATTCACACCGTCGCCAAGCGCCAAGCAAATGCGGATTGAGCGGGCGGAATAACAAGCGCATAAGCGACAAGACAAGGCCGTCTGAAACCCTTTTTAAAGCAAAGTGCGGTTTCAGACGGCCTAATTCATCCATCGCCTAACGCAAGTTCTTTATCGCCACATCTTGCCACAAGCCGTTATGGGCAATTTCAGGGCGGCTGCCGGTGAACACTTTGGCGGCTTCTCTGTCGCCATTTAATGTGTATAAAAACCATGCGGTCATGTAGCCGTCGGCACGGTAGAGCATTTCGCCGTGGTCAATATTCTTGCGGCGTGCCATCACGGTCGGGGCGGAAATTTTGGCGTAATTTTCACGCATGGACATGATGGGGGCAATGCCTTTATTGTAGTCCACACCATCGCCTGCATCGCCTTGCCCTGTGCCTGCCACGGCAAAATACGGCACACGGATTTTGCTGATGTCGTACGGCCATTTGAGAAATTCGGCCAAGCCGTGTTTGGTGGTGCTTGCGCCGAATACGGCGCGGTAATAGTTGCCGTTGGCATGGTTGTTCACGGCGTTAATCACCCCCACACCGCCTTGCGAATGTCCGCTGATGCCGACTTTGTTCAAATCCAGTTTGTTAAAAAATGGGCTTTGGCGGTTTTGGTTTTGGACAATCATAAAATCAAGCGACTTGGCGGATGATGTACCGCTCCACGAGCTTTTGTCGTTGTTGGCAATCACCACAAAGCCCCAAGAAGCCAAATGCCGCATAACGGGTTCGTATTTGTCGTAAGTGACGCCGCTGCCGTTGGCGAACACCACCACAGGATAACGCTTGTTGCTATTTGCCAGTTCGCTCGGATAATAGACTTTATAGACCGGGAAAGCCGTTTGCCCGCTGGCAAAGGCTTGTTCGGAAACGGCAAATGCGCCTTGGGCGGTATAACGTTTTTCTAATGCTCCGCCTGTTTGGGTGGTGGCATAGTAGTTTTCAGGCGTTTTGCCCAAGTTTTCCAAGACGGCGCAGCCTGCCAAGCCGAGTAAGGCAATGGCAGTTAGGGTGATGATGGTTTTTTTCATGGGTTGCAATCTAAATTAACTTTTTGATTTAAAAGAAGACTTGTTAAAAAATGCAACATCTTTAACAATGCCTATTTTAAATATCCAGCCCCGCAAAAACAAGCAAAAAACCCCAAACTGAAACACATCGGCAGAGGTGCAAAGCCCGAACTTGATGACGACACGGCTTACCATCACTCATTGAATATGGGCGTGTGTTTCGGCGCATTGGACGAGTGGATACGTCGCGGACGCAAAGGCACGGCAGATGAGATGGCGGACAAAGTGGCACAAGTGTTGGCGGGAATATTGGCAAAATGATAGTGCCAAAGAAAAGGCCGTCTGCAACCGCACTTTACTTGTGCAAAAGTTTCAGACGGCCTATTGATTGGCTTGCAGGTTGTTTTTTTAAGTAACACATTGAGCTAAAAGGTGTGCATTGATAAAATATGCAGAATTTTCATCAATATCCAGGAGCATTTATGTTTAAGTCCGTTTCACCTTTTTCCAGAAAAATTTACGTATTCAGCACCCTTGCTTTAATAGCGGCATTTATCATGCCGACGCAAGCGCTTGCCCGTGAATACCTGAAAACAGAATTTGCACAAAAAAGAGGCTACACCCCAACCATCGTTACGCAGGGCGGTAAAACGGTTTGGATTTCAGGGCAAATCGGCGTGCGTGATGAACAAGGCAATTCGTTGGCCGGCGATTTAAACGGACAGGCTCGTGCCGCTTTTAAAGCCGTTGAAAACGAAGTGAAAAAAGCGGGCGGCAAGATGAGCGATGTTGTTAGCGTAACCGTTTATTTAACCGACCCACGTCAATTAGAGGCTTTGCAGCCAATCCGTGAAGAGTTTTGGGCTGACGGCAATTTCCCGACCAGCACCACCATCACCGTGAGCAACTTGCCCTTGCCTGAGATGATGCTTGAAATCTCCGCCATTGCCGTTATCGGCGATAAATAAACCTATTTATGCCGTCTGAAACCGCACTTTGAGTGTCAAGTTTCAGACGGCCTATCTTATAGTCGTTTCAATTTAGTTTGAGACAAGGCAGCAAGCCGCAGACAGTACAGGTAGTACGGCAAGGCGCAGCAACGCTGTATCAAACTAAATTGAAACGACTATAGTCTATAAACTTCTCAAATAATCCACATAATTTTCCGCACCGCGTTCCAAATCAGCCAACTCTTCGGCGGTCAGAGCTCTGTCGATGGTGGAGTCCAAACCGTAGAACACGAAAGGCGGTTGGTAATCGGCTTTAATGTAATCGGCGGACAATTGGAACGGCAGCAGCACTTCTTCCATGCTGTTGCCGCCTTGTTCGGTTTTGGTGTAGCTCTCTTCGCCTGCGCCCGCGCTGACTGCCAATGCCAGCTTGCGACCGACAAAGGCGTTGCCTTTGGAGCCGTATGCCCAGCCGTAAGTCAGCACTTGATCTTGCCATGCCTTCAACAACGGCGGTGAGCTGAACCAATAAATCGGAAACTGAAACACGATATTTTGGTGCTGCTCTATCAATTTTTGTTCCGCCGCCACATTGATGTTGCCGTCAGGATAAATTTCGTTCAGATAATGTACCGTAAACTCTTCCGGGTATTTTTTGATTTCGTCCGCCAGGCGTTGATTGACCAACGATTTTGATAAATCCGGATGGGCGATAATCACCAATGTTTTTGCCATTTTGCCGTCCTTGTTTTTGCTTAATGCATTCAGTTCGGGCAGTATATAATGGGCAAATCAGCCAAAACAAGAACGTACGCGCAGGTACGCCAGTTACCCCGAGGTAAGTATGCACGACAACGCACCCATCGATTTAAACCGCTTTGACCCGGCCCAGGCAGGCTTCGGCTACACCTTGTCATTGATTGACGGCAAATACACCATGATGGTGTTGTATCTGCTGTATTACTATCCGCCGACCATTCGTTTCAACGCCTTGCAACGCATGATGGGCGACATCCCGCACAAAACCCTGGCCGCAATTTTGAAGAAAATGGAACAAGACGGCTTGGTTATCCGCACCGAATACCCGCAAATCCCGCCCAAAGTGGAATATTCCCTTTCTGAAAAAGGCCTGAGCCTAATCCCTGTCGTGGACGCAGTCTGTTTGTGGGGCGAAAAATGGCAATAGGTTGGTGGATTTTAGGGATTTTTGACTGTTTGGCATAAAGAGGCCGTCTGAAACCGCACTTTCATCGTGCCAAGTTTCAGACGGCATAATTTTAATTGGCTTTAATCAAGCAATCCCTGCCACCAACACCGCCCGCCCCAAGGTGACAGCAATGCGTTGCGCTTTCACCGCCGCATATTCCGCGCCGTAATACCAGTTGCGTGCCGACTGCATATCGGGGAATTTAATCACCACCGAGCCGTCGGCATTTTCGCCTTCCAAAGCTTCAATTTCGCCGTTAAACACAATGATTTCGCCGTTGTGTTTGGCAAGCGTGGGCGCGGCGACGGCAAGGTATTCGTCGTAGCCTGCACGGTCGAGCATTTTGTCGCGGATAAAGATAACGTAAGCGGACATAAAGGTTTCCTTAGTTGATGTATGAGATATAGTTAATTAAAATTGCAATGATACTATGTTGCCAACGTCCTTATGTACTACTTGTACACTGCGGACGTTGTCGCCTTGTCTCATTTTTATTTTAAATGACTATAAAAACAAACAGTATTTCGCCTTTACTTCGCCGCCGCTTCAATCATGGCAACCACGTCATCGGGTTTTGCTCACATTGACATATGGCTGGACGAAGTGCGGTGGGTTTTCGCCTTGATTTGCTTTACAAGAGTTTCCTGCACCGCTGTCGGCAAGGCGTTGTCTTGTTCGGCAATCAGATAGTAGCTGGCTTTGCGTTACCATGCAGCGGGCTGATTTTTGTGTCGAATACGCTTGCGTGAATCGGCGGTTGCACGGTGGTTAGTTGCTTAACCGCACTTTTGGGTTATGTTAAAAAGAATTCCTTTGGATAACCCTCAATTTCTTCAATTTCAAAGTATTCATCAAATTCCTCTTTTTGTTTGGTTTCATAAAATTCGATTATTTTACTAAAAAAAGTTTCAAGTGTTGGTGCAATGACATTGCGGTCATTGTCGGTGTGCCAAAATTCTATTAATTGTCCTTTTTGCTCGGTAAAAATTCCTTTTAGGTCGTAACAAATACTATCACCACCTCCGTTTTGAAAAATTGGTATCCAGCTTTCGTTCCACCAATTTTCAATTTCGAAATCAAAGCCAATCATAGAAGAGAGCTCTGCAGCCGTAGCAAGGGCTTCGTGTAAAGGCATAAATGCAGAATTGTTCACAAAAGACTCATAACAGGTTTGCTTTTGTCCGTTTTTCCATTTGTATAGTGCTCGTAAATCCTTTGGTATTTCAATACGATAATGTTCTTCTAATTTGTCTAATTGAGCGTCGTCCAGAGGCTCGTTAAGTTCCGAATAGTATTCAGGCCTTAATGCCAACAAATATTTGTCTAATTTTTGGATTATTTCTTGCATTTCTTTACTCCGTAGATATCGGGGCTTTGTGATGGCGGGGTATGCAATACACAAATATACGCATAACCCCCATTCCTGCAAGCATTCTTTTGAACCTATTCCTTGCTATAGCATCAATCAATTATATGCATTTATACTTTTGAACATACAAAATAAGCGTTGCATAAAAACAATAGAGACTACACACCTTTTCAGATGGCATTTCTCTATTGTATGGGGCTGAAAATTCACAAATCAATCGTTTCCACCAAGCTCACGTGCAGGCGCACGTCGATATTGCCGCGGGTGGCGTGGGAGTAGGGGCAGACTTCGTGGCCTTTTTTCACCAGGGCGATGGCGGTGTCTTTGTCGAGGCCGCGCACTTCCACGTCCAAATCAATGTCCAGGCTGAAGCCGCCTTCAGCAGTTTGGCCGATGCCGACCGCGCACGAGGTTTTGGTGTGCACGCCGTCGAGTTTTTGCTGCTGGGCGACGTGTTGCAGTGCGCTGTCAAAGCAGGCGGCGTAGCCCATGGCAAAGAGCTGTTCGGGGTTTGCGCCGGTTTTGTCGGTTTCGGTGAAGCTCACCAAATCAAAGCCTAATGAGCCGTCATCAAGTGCGGTGCGGCCGGAACGTCCGCCGACGGCGGTGGCGCGGGTTTTGTAGAAGATTTTCATCATGGTTTCCTTTTGTTGGGGTGAATGAATCAAGCAAGCTGCCTGAGCGGAAATATATCGTATACGATTTAATCTTGTGCATATTTTGTGACTAAAAAAAATGTATGTCAATCCTTTTTTGAAAAAATCGTATGCGATATACTATAAAGCAATAAAACCAACAAGAGACCACAACATGAGCCAACACCCCCCCGAATTCACCGCCGACCATCTGCCCCCTTTGGCGGATCTTCTCTGTTTTGCCACTTATGGCGCGAGTTTGGCGTTCAACCGCGCCTACAAGCCTTATCTTGCCGAATTGGGCTTGACCTACACCCAATGGATTACGCTGCTGGCATTGGCAGAAGAAGACGGTTTGACGGTGAACCAGTTGGGCAAAAAGCTGTTTTTGGCGTCCAACACGCTCACGCCGCTGCTGAAAGGCTTGGAAAAGCAAGGCCTGCTCACGCGCACCCGTTCGCAAACCGACGAGCGGCAAGTGCAAATTCATCTCACCGAAAAAGGGCGCGCGCTGCGTGATGCCAGCAGCCGCTGCATTGCGGTGTTTGATACCACGGGGCTGACGGCGGACGAAGCGATGGCGCTACAAAAAGCGATGGCGAAGTTGCGGGATAATCTGCTTGCGGGGGTAGAGAAGAAGGAATGAAAAAAGGCCGTCTGAAACCGCACTTTGATGTGCCAAGTTTCAGACGGCATGGTTATTCCCGCCCCGCCGTCCAGCATGCCGACCAATATGCCTGCGCTTGTTGCCCCCCTTTTTGGGCTGCAAGGCTTGGGGCGGGCATGCTGGCTCATTTTTTATATTCTATTCATTTAATCGCTTTACAGTATATCGTATGCGATATTTTTTTTGTAAAACCATTGACAGGAAAAACGCCAAGGGTAAAATACGCATCAGATTAAATCGCTTTGCGTTATATCGTATACGATTCAATCTCAGCTTCAAAAAAAGAAGCCATAGCCGCAGAAATGAGATTCTGATACAAGGCAAGCCAACGTCGTAGCAGAAACTCATTTCTTCGACCATATGATGAAAATCTTCTATAAAACCCGTACACCGCCGCTGGCGGGCACTCTGAACCCACCGCGTCGTATGAAGATTGTTTTCTAAACAGATGCTTATCGTCTCAAACGAGATAAGCAGGCAGTTACTTTTTAAACAGGAGATAAATAATGAGCCATACCAATTTGACCAATATCGGTTTGGATAAAGAGAAATCAGTGCAGCTGGCCGACAAGCTGAATGATTTGCTCGCCAATTATCAAATTTTTTATATGAATGTACGCGGCTACCACTGGAATATTTCCGGCCCGGATTTCTTTGAGCTGCATGTGAAATTTGAAGAAATCTACAATGATTTGCTGTTGAAAGTTGATGATTTGGCCGAGCGCGTGTTAACACTCGGCAGCCGTCCGCTGCATTCCTACAGCGATTACCTCAAAATCAGCGCCATCAAGGAACACACCAATGCCGTAACCGCCGAAGCCACGCTTGACGGCGTTTTGGCAGGCTTGGCGGTCTTGCTGCCGAAACAGCGCGAAATTCTCGAAGAAGCGGGCGATTTGGGCGACGAAGGCAGCGCATCATTGATGAGCGACTACATCAAAGAGCAGGAAAAACTGATTTGGATGCTGACCGCCTACCGCAAGTAAGCACTTTCGCAGCCAAATAATCAATGCCGACGCCGGTCGGCATTGCGGTCATTTACAAGCATGCGTTGAAACCAAATATCCATGGATAAATGACATCACTTTTTTAAACACAGTCGGAGAAATGAGTTTCTGATACAAGGCGGCGAGCCGCAGACAGTACAGATAGTACGGCAAGACGAGCCAACACCGTAGCAGAAACTCATTTCTCCGACTATACAATCATATGAGGATTATCATGAGCAAACCTGCAATTGTTTTGGTACACGGTTTTTGGGGCGGCGCGGCGCATTGGGCGAAAGTGATTCCCTTGCTGCGCGCGCAAGGCTTCGACAATATCCATGCGGTGGAAAATCCGCTAACATCGCTGGCAGACGATGCCGAGCGCACCCGTAAAATGGTGAAGCAGATTGACGGCTCGGTGTTGCTGGTCGGCCACTCTTACGGCGGCAAGGTGATTACCGAGATGGGCGACTTGCCGAATGTGGCGGGCTTGGTGTACATCGCCGCCTTTGCGCCGGATGCCGGCGAAAGCGCAGGTGCCATCAGCCAAGCCAATCCGCCGCAAGCCTTTGCCAATATCCAGCCCGACAGCGATGGCTATTTATGGGTGGCGCAAGACAAATACCATGAAAGTTTTTGTCAGGATTTGAGCGAAGAAGAAGCCTACATCATGGCGGTTACGCAAAAAGCCCCCGTCGGCGGCACGTTCGGCGACAATGTCGGCGCACCTGCCTGGAAAGTGAAACCGAGCTGGTATCAGATTTCACTCAACGACCGCATGCTCAGCCCTGAAAACCAAAAAATGATGGCGGCACGGATGAATCCGCGCAAAACCATCACGCTAGACGCCAGCCACGCATCGTTGGCTTCACAGCCGCAAGCCGTGGCGGATTTGATTGCGGAAGCGGCAAATGCGGTCAGTGAATAAGATTTAAAATATTGAATATCATGCCGTCTGAAACTTGGCACATTCAAAGTGCGGTTTCAGACGGCCTTGTGCGCTATAGTCGGAGCAATGAGTTTCTGATACAAGGCGGCGAGCCGCAGACAGTACGGATAGTACGGCAAGGCGAGCCAACGCCGTAGCAGAAACTCATTGCTTCGACTATAGCAATCCGCAGCGGCTTCTGCTATGTTGTCCGCCTTTATCGGCTTGACGACATCACAGGAA
Source organism: Neisseria sp. (assembly GCA_030538415.1). Taxonomy (GTDB): domain Bacteria; phylum Pseudomonadota; class Gammaproteobacteria; order Burkholderiales; family Neisseriaceae; genus Neisseria. The sequence continues at coordinate 49,891 of JAUNTY010000010.1, forward strand.
AAACCTTATGGCACTCATCATTTCATTGGCGATTATCAGCAACGCCTTTTTCATCGGGCTGCTGTTTTACTGCCACAAAAAAGGCGGCAAATACCTGCTCGGCTGCGGTTTATTCTTTTTAATCAGCACTTTGGCAATGCTGATTTTTATCTTTATCCGCACTTACTACGCCGACGTGCCGCTCGGCATGCGGGAGCAGCTTTTTGACGAGCGCAACGAAAAAATAGAATGGCTGATCGCCATCTTCGGCTTCGTTCCCGCCGTGTTCACCGCCAACACCCTCAACAAAGGGCTGGATGCCTTGTATAGTCGTTCCAATTTAGATTGATACAGCGTTGCTGCGCCTTGCCGTACTACCTGTACTGTCTGCGGCTTGCTGCCTTGTCTCAATCTAAATTGAAACGACTATATCAGCGCCGGTGAAAAGGGCGGCATGCCGGGGCAGGGCGGGTTGCGTCGGGCGATGGCATTGCATTTTTGCAGGCATTGTATTAACCTATATACATCAACCGCACTTTATTAGCGCACATTAAAGGAGCCAAGCCATGCAAACCATGACCAGCCGCGAATTCAACCAACGCACCCACGAAGCGCAAAAAGCCGCCCACAAAGCCCCGCTGCTGATCACCAACCGCGGCAAGCCCGATTTGGTGGTGATGAGTTTCAGCGAGTATCAGAATCTGAGCGGCAAGCAGCCCGAACCGTCTTTTTGGGAATCTTGGCTGGCGTTGTCCAAAGATTTACCCGATGTTTCCGAAATCGAATTGGAGATTCCGCCGCGCTCCAAGGCGCAACGCCGCCCGGTGGAGTTTGACTGATGAGCGGGCGTATGTATTTATTGGATACCAACATCATCAGCGAAATGCGCCGAGTGGAAAAAGGCAAAGGCAACCAAGGCGTTGCCGACTGGGTGCAATCGCTGCAATCGGCGCAACTCTGCACCTCAGCGGTGGTGATGATGGAGCTGGAACGCGGCGTATTGGCAATGGAGCGCCGCGATCCTGTGCAGGGTCAGGATTTGAGAATATGGCTGGAACAAGTGGTGAAACAGCAGTTTAAAGAGCAAATCCTGCCGCTGGATGCCGCCACCGCCAAGCTCTGCGCTGCCCTGCACGTGCCCGACCGCAGCCCCGAAAACGACGCCTGGATTGCCGCCCAAGCCATTCAGCACCATCTGATTTTAGTCACCCGCAACGAAAAAGATTTCGCCGACTTGGGCGTGCGGGTGTTGAACCCGTTTACGGATTGATTGGCGGATGAAACAGGCCGTCTGAAACCTTGATACAAGCAAATCAAGGGCTGCCATAGCGACAAAATCACACTTTTTCCAAGGAAAAAATGTCGATTAATAACACTTTTTCAAAGGAAAAATAGTTAATAGACCGCACTTTTCCAAAGGAAAGGCCGTCTGAAACTTTCGCACAAGCAAAGTGCGGTTTCAGACGGCCTTATATTAATCAACCCAATCGCTCAATCAGCCGACAATCGCTTTCGGCTCCAGATAGGCGCTGATGCCGAATTCGCCGAATTCGCGTCCCAGCCCGGATTGTTTCACGCCGCCGAACGGGGCTTGGTTGTCGTGGGCGAACGGGTTGTTGATTTTCACCTGCCCGCTTTCCAGTTGGCGCGCCACGTTCAGCGCGCGTTCGCGGCTGGCGGAGGAGACGTAAGCCATCAGTCCGTAAGGGTTGTCGTTGGCAATGGCCACCGCGTCGGCTTCGTCGCGGTAGGGAATCACGCACAACACCGGGCCGAAGATCTCTTCCTGTGCCACACGCATGTGGTTGTCGACATTGGTGAATATGGTCGGCTTGGTGAAGTTGCCGGCTTCCAACCCGGCAGGTTGCCCGAGCCCGCCGGTGAGCAATTCGGCGCGGTCTTCTTCGATGCCGATGCGGATGTATTCCTGCACGCGCGCGTATTGGCTGCGGCTCACTGCCGGGCCGACCAGCACGTTTTCGTCATCGGGGTTGCCGGGTTGGAAACCCTGCTCGACGGTGGCCTTGAGAATGGCGTTGGCTTCGGCGAGTTTGTCTTGCGGCACCAGCAAACGGGTGGCGGCAACGCAGGCCTGGCCGCTGTTCATAAAGGCGGCAGCGACGGCTTGCGGCAAAACCTGGTTCAAATCGGCATCGTCCAAAATGATGTTGGGCGATTTGCCGCCGAGCTCCAGCGTGACCCGTTTCATGCTCTCCACCGCGCCGCGGGCGATGGTTTTGCCGACGTTGGTGGAGCCGGTGAAGGTGATTTTGGCGATGTCGGGATGGCGGGTGATTTCGTTGCCGACCACATTGCCCAAGCCATTGACGAAATTCACCACCCCGTTAGGCAGCTCAGCTGCGGCGAAGCATTCCATCATCACCTGCGTTTGGCGGGCGGAAAGCTCGCTTGGTTTGATGACGGAGGTGCAACCGGCGGCGATGGCGGCGGAGACTTTGGAGCAGACAAACAGGTTGCTGGCGTTCCACGGAATCACCACACCGACCACGCCCACCGCTTGCAGCAGCACGGTGGAATCGCCCACTTTGCGCTCAAAGGCGTAGTCATCCAGCAGATTGATCATGGTTTGCACGTCTTCAATCGCCACATCAATCATGGCGGTGGCAAACAGGCGCGTGCCGCCGTATTCGTGAATCATCGCTTCGATCAAATCGTGGCGGCGGTGTTGCAGCGCGGTTTTGAATTGCGCCAAATACGCTGCGCGCTCGGCGGGGGTGCTGCGGGCAAACGCGGGCAGGGCGGCTTTGGCGGCGGCAATGGCGCGTTGGGTGTCGGTTTCGTCACCGAGGCTGACTTCGCCCACTTGCTCGTTGGTCACCGGGCTGAACAGCGGCAGCGTTTCCGTGCCATGCGGGGCGACGAATTCGCCGTTGATGAAAAACCGATTATATTGTTGCATGATTTTTTCCTTTTATTTGATTTAATAAATTTGTTTTCAGGCCGTCTGAAAGCCTGCGCTTTCAAAGTGCGGTTGCAGACGGCATTTTTATTTCATTTCAAAGCGGGTTTACGGCTGATTCGGCATGAAGCCGGTTTTGCCTGCGAACGCCACCGATTCCGCCAGCGCTTTTTGTGCCAACAGCGTCTCCAGATTGCCTTGGTAGGCCTGTTGTAGCGTGGCGAAGGTGTCCACACCAAGTGCGGTGCGCAGCGGCGGCTCGGGCTGCTCGATCAAGCCGTAAATCGCGGCGGCGATTTTGACCGGGTCGCCGGCCAGATTGGCTTCGCCGTGTTCGGCAATATAGTTGCGCATCGCGGCCACACCGCTGTGTCGGTAGGCCTCGGATTCCGCCGTCCAGCGCACATTGCTGATGAAATCGGTTTTCATCGAACCGGGCTCCACGATAATGCTTTTGATGCCGAACTCCGCCACTTCCTGCGCCACCGCTTCGGCGAAACCTTCCAATCCGAATTTGGCGGCGTGGTACATCGCTCCGCCGGCAAAGCTCACCCGACCGCCGACGCTGGTGATGTAGACAATCACACCGCTTTTTCTGGCTCGCATGGCGGGCAGAAAAGCGCGGGTGAGGTGAATCGGCGCCATCAGGTTCAAATCAAGCTGCTGCTGGATTTCTGCGTCGCTCAATTCTTCCATCGCCCCCAAAATCGCGCCGCCTGCGTTGTTGAGCAATACATCGGTGTCTGCGTGTCGGGCGGCAACGGCGGCCAGATCGCCGATGCGGGTGACATCCAGTTTTTCGGCAATCAAGCGGCTGCCGTATTCGGCTTGCAGCCCGGCCAGCGCTTCGGGCTTGCGCACCGCCGCCACCACGCTATGCCCTTCGGCAAGGATTTTTTTGACCAGCTCAATGCCCAAACCGCCCGAGGCGCCGGTGATAAAGTATTTTTGTGTCATGTTGTTGTCTCCGTTTATAAGGTTTCGCCTTTGGCGGCGCAGGATACCGCGTCCCACTCTCGCCAGGTTTGCAAACGTTGCTCGTAGACTTGCTCCACCAAATGCAGCAAGTCGCCCAAAATCAGGCGCAGCGGTGGTTTTGGCGCGTCTACCACCTGCAAAATGGCGGCGGCGCTGGCTTCGGGTTTGCCCAATTGGTCGGGGGTGAGCATGGCGGCAAGGTCGGCGCGCAGCTGGTCGTAGGCGGCGATGGGTGGCGCGGTTTTCAGCGAAGAGCCGCTCAAGAAATCGGTGGCATAGCCGCCCGGCTCGATGATGGTGACGTGGATGCCGAATTGGGCGACTTCGGCGGCAAGCGCTTCCGCCATGCCTTCCACTGCGAATTTGGCGGCTTCGTAAATACCCGATGTCGGCATCGCCACCAGCCCCGCCACGCTGCTCACCGGCAAGATGTGTCCGCTGCCCTGCGCGCGCAAAATCGGCAGGGCTGCCTGAATAACGGAGAGCGTGCCGAAGACATTGGTTTCAAAGGTGGCGCGGGTGTCGGCTTCTTCGGCTTCTTCAATCGCCGCCATGTAACCAAAACCGGCGTTGGAGAGCACCACGTCCAGCCGTCCGAAATACTGATGGGCAGCATTAACGGCGGCGAACACCGCCGCGCGGTCAGTGACGTCTAAAGACAATGGTAAAAACCGTTCGCCGTATTCGGCTGCTAACTCATCCAACGCGCTCAGATTGCGGGCGGTGGCGGCGACTTTATCGCCCCGTTGCAGGGCGGCGGTTGCCCAGATTTTGCCGAAACCGCGTGATGCGCCGGTGATGAACCAAACTTTATTGCTCATGATGAATCCTCTTTTTTGTGGTAAACAGATGGTGAATTAATGATGAAATTAGTATAATCATCGGCAAATAAAAAGAGAATAGCGGTTTTGATGTACAAACTAATGCATAAAATTGAACAATAGGTGAAGCGATGAGCAAAACAGGTTTGGGCGAGCTGGAAATGGTGTTGAAAGTGGCGGAAATGGGCGGCTTCCGCGCGGCGGCGGTGGAGCTGGATATGTCGCCCTCGGCGCTCAGCCATGCGATCGGCAATCTGGAGGCGAAGCTCGGCGTGCGCCTGTTTAACCGCACCACCCGCAGCGTCAGCCTTTCCAAGGCGGGGGCGCAATTTGTCGCCCGCATTGCCCCCGCCGTGCAGGAGATTCAGGCGGCGATGAGCGAGGCCAACGATTTGCGCAAGCAATTAAGCGGCACGCTGCGCATCAACACTGCCGAGCGGGCGGCGGAAGAGCTGCTTGAGCCGGTGATCATCGAATATCTGCGCCGCTATCCGCAAATGCAGATTGACCTGATCACCGATGCGCGCCTGATAGACATCGTTGCCGACGGCTTCGACGCCGGTTTCCGCCTTGCCGAATCCGTGCCGCAAGACATGGTGGCGATACCGATAGGGGGCGAAGTGCGGTTGATGGCGGTGTGTTCGCCCGATTACTTAATCAAACATGGCGAACCGCACACCCCACACGACCTCTACCGCCACGCCTGCATCCGCTACCGCTTCACCAGCGGGCGGCTGTTTCATTGGGAATTTGAGCGGGCTGACGAAAAAATCAGCATAGATGTGCAAGGTCCTCTCACGCTGGACAGCCCGCTGCTGATGGTCAACGCCGCCCTGAGCGGCTTGGGCATCGCCTATGTGTATGAAGGCTATGTGCGGGAGCACTTGAACAGCGGCAGACTGGTGCAGCTCTTGCCCGAATGGACGCCGGTGTATTCCGGCCTGTGCCTCTACTACCCGCCGCAACGCTACACCACCGCAGGCTTGCGCGCATTTATTGATTTGGTGAAAGAGGCGCGTGGATTGGGGTGAATTTTTTTGGGGCAATAAAAAGGCCGTCTGAAACTTTCGCACAAGCAAAGTGCGGTTTCAGACGGCATGATTTATTTGTCTTGCTCTTTTTTATCACCAAGTGGTTTGCGCGTCGTTAATCCGCGCTTTGCATTCAACGCCGTCACCACTTTTTTGCCTGTTTGCGCCTCCAATTCCAATCGGGCGACGTGGGCGACGTTGCCGCCGCGTTTGGCGATTTTTGCGCTTTGCTCAAAGGTTTGCGGAGCTTCTGCTTGGGAAATGTCTTTGGTGGAAGCCTCGGCAAGCATGTTCAAAATCAACTCGGTGTTGGTCATGTTGTCGCGCAGGTTTTCCTTTTTCAAGCCTTTGAGCACTTTGTATTCTTTGGTGGTCTTGCCGCTCCATGCTTGGGTGATGATGTCGGTCAAGGTGGCGAACTGCACGCCTGCCGTCAGCCCGCGTTTTTTCCATTCGTCGGTCAGCTCTTTGCGGATTTCAATGCTTTTTAAGCGTTGGTTAATCCAATTTTCCGAATAGCCCAAATTCAAATACTGTTCCAAGGCGCGGTCAATCGTCAACTCGGGATCTTGCATTTCGTCCAAACGCTCGGAAGCGATTTGCGCCAGCCACAGCTTGAACGGCTCGGCTTTGGGCGAGGGAATAGATTGGATCAGGCGGAAAAGCTGCTCGGTATCGGCGACATCGGTTAAATAAAACTTGCCGTCTGCCGACTGCATTTTCAGTTGACTACAATTTGTAGCCAACTCACTTCCTTCCTTTTTTAGCCGTGTTTTTAACACGCTCCAATACTTTCGAGGATTAGGGCTGTCGGTCAATGCGCCGACAACGTCGACAATGGAAAAATACCATTGCCCCTGCTCTGCGTCCCAATGGCTGCGGACTTGCTTTTGCTCAAATAGTTGTATGCTGTTTTCTTTATTCATTTTCTGTTCCCTAAAAGCCCATGTGCTGAAACCTATTTTACGCTGCTTGCGCGGTAGAAAAAAAGCGCAAAGTGCGGTTTCAGACGGCATTCTGATAACTCTGCACCACCGCCTCCATCTCCGCCAGATAAGCATTTTTCAGCAGCTCGGGGCTTTCTATTTTGATGTGTTTGCCGAATTCCATCAGGTAATGCACCATATAATGCAGCTCGCTTTGGTTGAAATTGCCGAGCAGATAAGCCACTCCGTCCACATCTTCCAGCCGCATATCACGATAGCTGCCGCGCAAAAAGATTTCCCTGCCAAAAGGGGTGAGCCGACAGCGAAACGGTATGTTGAGAAAATCCCGTTCAAAGGCTTGCAAGTCTGCCTGTAGCTCGTGGCGTGGGCGGCTGGCGGTCTGCTCTGCTGCGGTCTGAAGCCCGCTGATGTAATCACAGCGAATGATTCGCCACGTTTTTGTTTGCACTTGATAGGCGTTGCAAAACCAGTAGCCACGCCGATAAAACACATCGTAAAGCTGCACCTGTAGGCTTTCGGACTGCTGTTGCTGATAGGCGATTTCTAGCACTTGCTCGTGCAAAATCGCTGCCAAAATCTCGTCCAAAAATCGCGGTGTGCCGATGGGGGCGACGTTGTGGTAGGCAATCACCGACAGGGTGTTATCAATGGCTTGCTGCTGCGAGGACGACAGGTTCACCAGCAGTTTTTGATACAGCTGCGGATAGGATTTTTCAAAGGGCGAAGCGGTGAGTTCGTTTAGGGCTTTCAAAGCAAAAAAGATTGCCGTCAGCTCTTCGGTATTTAAATAATGCGCCCCGATCAAATCCTGCTTGAGCAAGCGATAGCCGCCGTTTCGCCCCGCTTCGGCGTAGATTGCCAAGCCCATGGCTTCCAGCTCGGCGATGTCTCGCAGTGCCGTGCGTTTGGAAATGCCGAATTCCGCCATCAGGTCTTTTAACTGAAAATTCTGCTTGAAAGACAAATAGATACGCTCTTGATTCAAACGGTTGGATTTTTTCATTATTTCCCCCTTATTTGTCTTGAATGGTGTCATAAACTGGCACTTTAAAGCTATATATTATACTTTTCAATCACCAAACGAGATTTAAAGCATGAAAACCCTATTAATCAATTCGCACCCCTTATTTGCCGACGGCGAGCATTTTTCCGCCAAGTTGCAACAGCTGTTTTTGGCAAAATTTCAGACCGCATTTCCCGATGAACAGGTGGAAATCCTGAATTTATACGAACAAGACATTCCCCGCATTGAAGCCGACGGCTTGTTTGCGGTGTGGAACAAACAACGCAGCGGCGAAGCGATGACCGCCGCCGAAGCCCAAATCGCCCAAACCTCACGCCAGCTTTTGGATACTTTTAAAGCCCATCACCGCATTGTGTTGGTGTCGCCGCTGCACAATTTCAACGTCGCTTCACGCATGAAAGACTATATTGACAACCTGATGATCGCCCGTGAAACCTTCCGCTACGTGTCGGGCGGCTCGGTGGGGCTGATGACCGACGATTACAAAATGCTGCTGTTGTTCGCCAGCGGCTCAATTTACACCAACAATGATCGCTACACCATCATGGATTTCGCCCCCCGTTATCTGGAAGGCATTTTCAAGGAAATGATGGGCTTTGACGCATTTTATGCCGTGCGCGCAGAAGGTACGGCAGTGCTGCCTGCCGAAGAGGTGCTCGCCAAAGCCACGGCGGATTTGGATAAGGCGTTTGCGGCGTTTTATGCGGCTTGATATTGGTTGGATATGAATAAAAGGCCGTCTGAAACTTTTACTTGCTAGAAAAAAGCAAAGTGTGGTTTCAAACGGCATTCTCATTCCCGCCCCACCGTCCAATTCGCCAGCAAATACGCCTGCACCTGTTGCACCCTTTTCGGCTGCAAGGCTCGGTGTGGGTATTGCAGGGTGATTTGAAAAGTGTGCGGCTGATAGTCGGGCAAGTGCAAATGCGTCAATTCCCCTTTTTCAATAAACGGCTGAACAAGGTATTCGGGCAATTGGGCAATGCCCAAGCCACTCATGGCGGCGTGTCGCAAGGCTTCGGGATCGTTTAAGAGCAGCCGTGCCTGCTTGGGGGTGAAACTGTTGATGCCGTCTGAATGTTTAAATTGCCATGCTTGCATTTTGCCGCTGGGAAAGCGCTGCATAAGGATGCGGTGTTCGCCGAGTGCCGCTTGGTTTTTCGGTTTGCCGTGCCGTGTGATGTAATCAGGGGCGGCGACAAGGCAGGTGCGGATTGTGCCGAGCTGGCGGGCAATCAGGGCGGAATCGCTGGGAAAGCCGACACGCAATGCCAAATCGTAGCCTTCTTTCACAAAATCAATCACATGGTCGTCCAAGCTCATGTCAATATTCAGATGGGGATAATCGGCGAGCAGCTTTGAGACCAGCGGCAGCAATGCATTTCGCCCCATCACGCTGGGCGAAGTCAGCCGCACCGTGCCATGAATGCCGTCATCGGCGTGGGGCTGAATATCATCGGCGGCGGTGTCCAAAATCGCCAATGCCAAGGCTGCCTGCGTTAAAAAATGCCGCCCTTCTTCGGTCAGGCTCAGGCTGCGTGTGGTGCGGTTAAACAAACGCACGCCGAGCGATTGTTCCAACATGGCGACGTTTTTACTCAAGGCGGCCGGGGTCAAATCAAAGGCTTGTGCCGCCGCACTGAAGCTGCCGAAACGGGCGGTTTGCACAAAAGAAATCAGGTTTTTAAAGCGGTCTTTTTGGTTCATTTTCAAAAATCCGTTAAAGGCTATTCAATAATTTTGCTATTTATCGTTGATAATCATTTTGCCATAATACGCCCATTGAAACAAACATTCATTTCTCAAACCAAAGGATAAGCCCATGAAAAACATCAAATCATTCACCAGCCGCAGTGGAGTAAACATTCCGTCAGTCGGCTTCGGCACATTTTTGATTGAACCGCAAGATACCGCAGCCGCCGTTGCCAACGCCATCAACGCAGGCTACCGCCACATTGACACCGCCGAAGTGTATGGCAACGAGCAAGGCGTGGGCGACGGTATCAAACAAAGCGGCGTGAAGCGTGAAGAGCTGTTTATCACCACCAAATTATGGCAGGGCGGCTACGGCGGTGAAGCCGCAAAAACGCCCGCGCAAGTGAAAGCATCGTTTAACGAGAGCTTGGCAAAATTGGGTTTGGATTACCTTGATTTATACCTTGTGCATTCGCCTTATGCAGGCAAAGAGCGGCTCAATCAATGGCAGGCATTGCTGGAGTTGAAAGCCGCTGGCAAAGTGCGTGCCTTGGGCGTGAGTAACTTTAATATCAAGCACTTGGAAGAAATCAAAGCGGCAGGTTTGGAGTTGCCCGAATTCAACCAGCTTGAATTGCACCCTTGGTCGCAAAAATTTGAATTGGTGGACTATTTAAAAGCCCACGGCATTCAGCCGATTGCCTACAGCAGCCTTGCGCCGCTTTCCACGTGGCGGACGGGGCAAACCAGTGCCAAAAATACCGAAGCGATTGAGATGGAAAGTGCGGTGAATTTCAGCGAATTGGCGGCAAAATACGGCGTTACCGAAGCACAATTGCTGCTGCGTTGGGGCGTTCAAAGCGGCTATGCCGTGCTGCCCAAAAGCCTGAATGCCGAACGCATGGCGCAAAATTTGGCAATCAGCGATTTGTTTGCAATCAGCCAAGCGGATATGGATTTGCTCAAAACCCAAAACCGTGGCGGCGGCATTGCGTGGGAAACGGGCGATCCGTTGGTGGTGGAATAGGGGGTTGATTGGTTGAATGCTGTCTGAAACTTAGCACGATGAAAGTGCGGTTTTAGACGGCATTTCTGTCTTCACCACCATGACAAACAATAAGCAGAAATGCTAAAATAATCGCCAGTTTTATCGCAAGAATAATAACTTAGGGTGGGAAATAATGCACAAAAACGAAATCATCCGAGCCTCTGCGGTGGAGTATCTCACCTTTATCGCCGCCACCGGCGACGGCGGTGTCAATGCGGTATACGCCGATGAAAATATCTGGCTGTCGCAAAAGATGATGGCGGAGCTGTATGCGATAGATGTTCGCACCGTAAATTATCATCTAAAACAAATCTTTGCCGATAATGAATTGACTGAAGATTCAGCTATCCGAAAATTTCGGATAACTGCCGCCGACGGCAAAAACTACCAAACCCAGCATTACAATCTGTCTGCCTTAACCGCTTTTTAGAATTTACCGACCGAGCGGTGTTGCAAGACGCAGGCAAAATAACCGCCGAAATCGCCAAAGCCCACGCCTTGAGCGAATTTGAGAAATATCGGCTGGTGCAGGATAAGGTGTTTGAGAGTGATTTTGATCGGTTTTTGGGCGGGGAGTAACACAGAATGCCGCCTCAAACTTGCCACGCTTCGAGCATGGTTTCAGGCGGCATCAAATGTTTCAATCATAAATAGAATTTGGTAAAATTAGCAAATTTTAATACAAAATCCAAGCCGAGGTTGCTATGATATTCTGCCAAGCCAAGCCAAGCCAAGCCAATTGTAAACCCTGTTTCTCTGCTGTCAAGCACCGTTTTAATTAAGGCGGTGTGAAATGGCAAATGAACGTATCACCGAAAACTTGGTTCGTGATTTATTACGTAAAAAAGGCTATTACGAAGCCGATAACCAAGTTGTCATTGAAGAACAAAAATCTCAAATCAAACGGGTGCAAAGCCTGCTCAAAAGTGCCAGCAAAAGCCAAACGGGCAAAGGCGGTTATCCTGAATTTATCATTAACTGGCAAACCGACCCCGATTTTCTGATTGTGGTGGAATGCAAAGCCAGCCCCAAAAAACACGCCAGCCCTAATTTGGACAACCCCAAAGATTTTGCGGTGGACGGTGTATTGCATTATGCCAAAGCATTAAGTAAAGAATTTACCGTACTTGCCATTGCCGCAAGCGGTGAGACACAGTCTGAAATGGTAGTCAGCAACTATCTTTATCCGTGCAACGGCAAAGGCTACCGCCCTTTGTGCAACGAAAAAGGCGTGGTGGTAGATGGCATTTTGTCATTTAACGATTATTACCGCCTTGCGTCTTTTGATCCAGAAGTGGAGAAAAAACGCCATCAGGATTTAATCGCCTTTTCCAAAAAACTGCACGAACTGATTTGGACAGCCGCCAAAATTTCCGAAGAAGATAAACCACTTTTGGTTAGCGGTACGCTCATTGCCTTGATGTATCAGCCTTTTTTAAAGACTTATGATGTTTATTCCGCCGAAGAAATGCCACGGAAATGGCTGGAAGCCATCAAAGAAGTGCTAGACCGTGCCGATATTCCACGCGGTAAAAAAGACACCATGTTACAGCCCTATGCTTCTGTGGCAGGGCAACCTAATCTAGGCAAACCCGACAACAAAGTCATCAAAAAATACCCCAAAGGCGTATTAAACGAAATCATCAACGAAATCAATGAACACGTCTGGCCGTTTATCAATGTGTATCATAATTTTGACGTGGTGGGGCATTTTTACGGTGAGTTTTTAAAATACACTGGCGGTGATAAAAAAGCCTTGGGTATTGTCTTAACTCCACGCCACATTACCGAGCTGTTTTGCGAACTGGCAGAGCTGAAAAAAACCGATACCGTATTGGATATTTGTGCAGGAACGGGCGGTTTTCTTATTTCTGCCATGCAAGCCATGCTCAAACAAACCAGCACCGAAGACGAACGCACCCACATCAAAAAATACCAACTTATAGGCATAGAAAACAACCCCAAAATGTTTGCTCTCGCCGCCAGCAATATGATTTTGCGTGGCGACGGCAAAGCCAATTTGCACCAAAGCAGCTGTTTTATGACCGATTTGCAAGATTTAATCAAAAATCCCAAAGAAAATTCAGGCTTAAAACGCCCTAATGTCGGCTTTTTAAATCCGCCTTATGCCCAATCCAAAAGCGATGCCGAATTGCACGAGTTGTATTTTGTCAAAGAAATGCTGGATATGCTGGAAGAAGGCGGTACAGGTGTGGCGATTATTCCCGTAAGTTGTGTGATTGCCCCAAGCTCTGCCAAAAGTGAAATCGTCAAACACCATCGCCTAAAAGCCGTGATGAGTATGCCAAGCGAGCTGTTTTATCCCGTTGGCACGGTGACTTGCATTGTCGTGTTTGAAGCCCACAAGCCTCATTTTGCCCCTGCGGTGATAGATACCAACACGAACAAAGAAATCACCCCCAAAAAAGCCTATCGCAAAACATGGTTCGGCTACTGGCGTGATGACGGTTTTGAAAAAACCAAGCACATGGGACGCATTAACCTACACGACCGCTGGCAAGGCATTAAAGAGAGTTGGGTAGAACAATATCTAAACAACGAAGTCCACGCAGGACAATCGGTAACAGCCTATGTAACCGATGATGATGAATGGGTAGCCGAAGCCTATATGGAAACCGATTATTCGCAAATCACCCAAGCAGATTTTGAAAAAGTAGTGCGTGATTATGCCTTATTTAATTTGCTCGGTTTGGAGCTTGCGGAACGTGAGGCGGAAGAATAATGGTTGAATTGCAAGAGATTTTTAATGTTCACTATGGTGTTAATTTAGAGTTGAACAAATTAACCGAAGACCCAAATGGCATCAATTTTGTTTCTCGTACTGCTAAAAATAATGGCGTATCAGCAAGAGTTTTGCGAATACAAAAAGTTAAGCCCATTCCAGCAGGAACAATTACGGTAGCTGGTGGCGGTTCGGTTTTGGAAACATTTTTGCAAAATGAACCCTATTATTCAGGGCGAGATTTGTATTATCTTGTTTCCAAAAAAGAAATGAGCGTTGCCCAAAAACTGTATTATTGTGCCTGTATTCGTGCCAATAAATACCGTTACAGTTACGGACGGCAAGCCAACCGCACTTTACGCCAACTGCTTGTTCCTGCTTTGCACGAAATCCCTGCTTGGGTGGAAACGGTGGATTTAAATCCGTTTCGGGGGGCGGAAGAGCCTACTTTTGACGAATTACTTGCTTTGCCTGTCGTGAACGAATTAAAGCGGCTTGACGAGATTTTTAACATTCAAAACGGTATTGCCGCCACCAAGTTGGTGGAATTTGATAAACCGACATCTAACAGTGTGGTATATATCCGTCCTGCCAGTACGCAAATCCGCACTTTACGCAGTTTTATTGACAAAGACAGCATAGAGAAAAAGCATATTTTCCCCAAACATACGCTATTTACCTCTACCAACGGTGAAGGCAGTCATACTTACAGCTATGTTTCTACTTGCGAAATTGCAGCAAATAGTGATGTCGCAGTTCTAACCCCCAAGCAAGATGATATGCCGATGGAAGTTAAGTTGTATTACGCAAAATGTATTACGGCAAATCGCTATTTATTTTCTTATGGGCGAAAACCCAAAGGCGAAAAACTAAAAAGCCTGAAGTTGCCATATTTTGCCGACGAAGCTGATTTTGACTATATCAAAAAATTCATTCATGGACTGCCGTTTAGTAGTAGCTTATAAAACACAATGCCGTCTGAAACCGCACTTTAAATATGCCAAGTTTCAGACGGCATTATTCATCACTCCCACCCCCACAAAACCCCACCCAAACCCTAACCACACTAGACGGCAATTTATGCGATGGATACAGCAAATGCACGGGCGTTGTGGGAAACGGATAATCAGGCAAAATGGCTACCAATTCACCACTCTCAATCAATGGATTAGCAAGAAAATGAGGCAGTTCGCCGATGGTTTTGCCGCGCAGAATATGGTGTTTGATGTGCTGGTAATCGTTGCTGGCGAAGTTTGCTTTAATGGGTTGCTTGGTTTTGCCTAAGTGCCAAATGGCGGTTTGTTCGGCGGTGGCTGTCCATGCGGTGAGCGGATAGTTTTTCAGGTGGCTTGGCGTGCGTGGTGTGCCGTGTTTGGCAATAAAATCAGGGCTTGCCACCAGCTTGTGGCGGATAGGGGCAAGCGGTTTGGCAATCAGGCTGTCGGTTTGCAAATCACCGATACGAATGGCGGCATCTATGCCATCGGCGAGCAAATCCAGCTTGCGGTCGCTTGCCAAAATATGCAGTTCAATATCAGGAAATGCCGTCTGAAAGGCATCAATCATCGTCCAAATCTGCTCAAACGCCTGTGGAATGGAGAGCCGCAACTTGCCCTTGATGTGCTGCTGGTTGCTTTGGATATTGCGGGCGATTTCGTCCAGCGTGTCAATGCTGGCTTGGCTTTGCTCAAAAAGCTGTTGCCCAATCAGCGTGGGTTTTACGCCTTGGCTGGAGCGTTCCAGCAGTTGTACGTTCAGCGATTTTTCCAGCTCGCTGATTTTGCGGCTCAAGGTTGCCACTGCCACGCCTGTTTTTTGGGCTGCTCCCAGCAGGCTGCCTTGTTGTACTACAGCGGTGAAAAGTTTGACGGCGTTTAGGTTCATTTGGCTTTCCATTTTTGGAGAATGATTTATCATTTTAGCGTATTCCATTTGAAATTTGAATAACGTAAAATACGCTAAATTTCATCACGAGGACAAACCAATGCTTAAACTTTTCACCACCCCCGGCAACGCAAAAAGCCGTTCATTTTCCCCCTTCGCCTACAAAGCCGAAGCCCTGCTTGCCATGAGCGGTGCGAAATACGAGCTTGACTATGTGGCAGATTTTTCCAAAATGCCCAAGGGCAAAGTGCCTGTGTTGCAAGACGGCGAGCGGCTGATTGCCGATAGCGAATTGATTAAAGCCTATTTGAGCGAGCATTATTCGCTGAATGCCGACCGCACTTTGAGTGCCGAGCAGCAAGCGGTAGGGCGTGCGTTTCAGGTGATGTTGGAAGAACGCACCTATTGGGCGGGGGGTGTACGCCCGTTTTATTGACGTGGCTGGCGACAATTTTTTGCTGAACCAAATGCTGGGCGGCGCACCTGCCGAAATCAAGCCTGCGAT
>JAUNTY010000071.1 GCA_030538415.1 Neisseria sp.
ACAGACAAGCAAAGCTACGCTTTGCACTAGGCACCCGCCTGCGCGGGTGCGACGGTTATTTTTTTGCAAAGGTCTCTGGCTGCGTCCTCTCGCCTTGCCAGCTTACTTTTATAAATGGCCATTATTCGGCCGATTGGTCGGCAAACTTGAAATCCGTCGGCGTCATGCGTAAAACAAAACGGGAAACAATATACGCCCTGTTGTTGATATGCATCATTCATCAACACATCAGCCGTTACATTTTTCAGACGGCCTTGTAAAATGTAGCTGAGAAACACATTTTTCATGCAAGGCAGCAAACCGCAGACAATACGGCAGCCCGAGCTTTGCCTTACGCTTTGAGCCAAGGTCAGTAACGCGTATGAAGTGTGGGTTTCTTGGTTAACACGCGTTCGAGGCACGTAATTTTTGGGATTTCAAGCACCTATTCCCTCCTCCGCTCTTACGGGGAAGGAGCGGATTGCCGGATAATCAAAGATTTCTATAGTCGGAGAAATGAGATTCTGATACAAGGCGGCGAGCCGCAGACAGTACAGATAGTACGACAAGGCGAGCCAACGCCGTCGCAGAAACTCATTTCTTCGACTATATTTTCCCAAAGCAATCGGCTTATCCCAAGCTCACGTTAGCCATTAAAAGCAGACATCAATCCTTTCAGACGGCCTGAGACATCATCCGCGCCGCCTGCCATTGCGACGGAGATTTTTCTTGCCCAATTCCCAGCGCCGCCTCCAGCGCCGCCGCCGTTTGAAAACGCACCACACGCCTTTCTGGCAGGCCGACAAACCTTATCTGCACGAGCATCAGATTACCGATGCGCGTTTCCGCTGGTTCGGCTACGTGATGGCCGCGCTGGCCGGGGCGATTAATGCGGGCGGCTTTTTCGCCGTGGCGCGCTACACGTCGCACGTTACCGGCGAGCTTTCGCATGCGGCGGACATGGCCTATACCGGCGAATGGGGCGTGGTGGCGGTCGCCATGTTCGGCGTGTTGTGTTTCGTGCTGGGCGCGGCGCATTCGAGCTGGATTATCCTCTGGACCAAGCGCCAGCGCTTTCGCGGCAGCTTCGGGCTGTCGATGTGGCTGGAGGCCGTTTACCTGCTGTTTTTCGGCGTGCTCGGCGTGGCCACGCTCAGCTTCGGCGAAACCGTGGTGCCGCCGGTGGCGATTTTCCTGCTCTGCTTCATCATGGGCATGCACAACACGGTGATGACCATCATTTCCGGCGGCGCCATCCGCTCCACCCACATGACCGGCACCGCCACCGACCTGGGCATCGAGCTCTCCAAGCTGCTTTATTACCAGCGCAGCGACAACCCGCGCCTGCCGCATGTTTATGTCAACCAACCGAAAATCCGCCTGTTTGTCGGCCTGATGGTGGCGTTTTTGCTGGGCGGCCTCGTCGGCGCCTGGGGCTACCACACCGTCGGCCACCATTTCGCCCTGCCCGTGGCACTGGCGCTGTTTGTGCTCGGTTTCGGCTCGGTGGGCTACGATGTCAAAATCCGCCTCAAGCTGATGCTTATCCGCCGCCTGCGCGAACGCGGCCTGATCCAGTAAGCCCATCCGTTACAAAAACAACAGTTTCCGGCATAAACGGCATCGGCTTTTGCATGAAAGGTAATGACGCGGTTTACTGTGTAATATCAAGTTAAAGAAACTTCCGATTGCCGACAATGTCGGATAATAGCCGTTGACACAGCACAGCTAATGAACCAAGCTGATATTTGATACAAAAACAGCTCAGGCAGTAACGTTTCAGAGCGCGGCAATGCCGTAACAGACATCAGCTTGTTTCACAATACTGCTGCGTTTTTACATTGCGGCCGCGTGTCTGGAGCAGATACGGCTTGCGGCCAACCAACCTCACCGAAAGGATATTCCATGAAATTGATGAAACCGTTAACCGTGGCCGCCGTGGCTGCCTCCATGGCGCTGACCGGCTGCGTGACCAATGCCTCGGGCGAACAGCAGCTCAGCAAAACCGCAGCATACGGCCTCGGCGGCGCAGCTGTGTGCGGCATCGTCGGCGCGCTCACCCACGGCGGCAAAGGCGCGCGCAACTCCGCTCTGGCCTGCGGCGCCATCGGCGCCGGTGTCGGCGGCTACATGGACTACCAAGAGAAAAAACTGCGCGAAAGCCTCGCCAACACCGGTGTTGACGTAACCCGCGAAGGCGATCAGATCAAACTGACCATGCCGGAAAGCGTGACCTTTGCCACCAACAGCGCCACCCTGAGCACTTCCGCCCAAGACGCGCTGACCCGCGCCGCGCAAACCCTGGTGCAATATCCTGACACCACCCTGACCGTGGCCGGCCACACCGACAACACCGGCACCGACGCCATCAACGAGCCGCTGTCGCAACGCCGCGCCCAAGCCGTGGCCTCCTACCTCAACCAACGCGGCGTGGCCACTTCGCGCCTGAGCACCATCGGCTACGGCTCACGCCAACCGATTGCCTCTAACGCCACCGCCGAAGGCCGCGCACAAAACCGCCGCGTGGAAATCCTGATCAACCCCGACCAGGCTGCCGTGCGCGCTGCGCAACAGTAACCAACCGGGTCTGACCGAAACAAGGCCGTCTGAAACATCAGGTTTCAGACGGCCTTTGGCATGGCAGGCTGGGTTGAATGGTCTGGGTTGAATGGTATATATAGTCGAAGAAATTAGTTTCTGCTACGGCGTTGGCTCGCCTTGTCGTACTATTTGTACTGTCTGTGGCTCGCCGCCTTGTATCAGAATCTAATTTCTCCGACTATAGTGAAAAAACTTACTCTACTACCGCGTTGCTGCGCCTGGCCGTACTACTTGTACTGTCTGCGGCTTGCTGCCTTGTATTAAAAATTAAGTTTTTCCACTATAGTGGTTAAACTCAATATAGCTAAATAAAATAAGAAATCTACTGCGTTAGCTGCGCCTTGTCGTACTGTTTCCGCCTTGTATCTTTCTTATTTTATTTCTTTTATTTCGCTATATTTGAGACAAGCCGAGACCTTTGCAAAATACCTTTTGCTGCATCACAAAAGCATCCGCTCCGTCATTCCGGCGCAGGCCGGAATCCATAGCTCGCCATGAAAACCCATTTGAAATCAAATAACTGAACCTTGAAAAAATGGATTCCGGCCTGCGCCGGAATGACAGATGGAATGGATATTTCCAAGAAAAAAGTATTTTGCAAAGGTCTCAAGCCGACAAACCACCGCCCCTGTCATTTCGGCTGCGCTGATCGGTCAGGCAGTGATATCCGGCAACTCGAAGTTGCCCGACATTTCCTCACTGCGCAGACCGCTTCCGGCAACATCATGCCCACATGGGGCAAACAGGCGCCATCCCAACACCTCTACTTATCGCTTCATCCACCCTGCTCTCAGCGCCCAATCCATCGCCTGATAATATTGCGGCTTTTGCGCGGGCACGGCCAAGGTGTTGCGGTAAATCACGCGGTGGCGGTCGCTGTACCAATTGGGAATCGCGATATATTGGTGGCGGATGACGCGGTCGAGCGCACGGGCGGCGGCGCTGAGTTCTTCGCGGTTGCTGAAGCGGGCAAACTGCGGCAGCAAGGCTTCGACGGCGGGATGGCACACGCCCGCCCAATTGCGCGTACCCGCCGTTTTCGCCGCCTCGCAACTGAAATAGTTGAACTGCTCGTTACCGGGGCTTTCGCTGTTGCCGTAGACCACGATGGTGAGGTCGTAATCAAAGTCGTTAAGGCGTTTTTGATACACGGCGGAATCGGCCACGCGCACATTCAGGCGGATGCCGATTTTGGCGAGATCGCGCTGCCATTTGGCGGTCACGCGCTCGTAGGTTTTGCTCGGCGACAAAAATTCCAACACCAGCGGTTTGCCGTTTTTATCCGCCAATACGCCGTTTTGATAGCGGTAGCCCGCCTGTTCCAACAACTTTCGGGCTTTGATCAGATTCGGGCGCACGCCAAGGGCGGGGTCGATGCGCGGCGGTTCGGGCGCGTTTTCGGTGAAGACGGCGGCGGGCAGTTGGCTGCGGACGGTGTTCAACAAAGCCAACTCTTTGCCCTGCGGTTTGCCGCTTGCCGCCATGCTGCTGTTGGTGAAGAGGCTGTTGCTGCGGCGGTAAAGGCCGTAAAACAGGCGGCTGTTGACGCTTTCAAAGTCGAAACTTTCCACCAAGGCGCGGCGCACGAGGATATTGTCGAGCGGCGGCCTGCGCTGGTTCATCACAAAGCCTTGCAAACCGGCGGTGTTGCCGTGCGCCCATTCGTGTTTTTGCAGGCCGCGTTTGGCGAGCGCGTCGTCGGGGTAAGCGCGCGCCCAGTTCCGCGCCACGTTTTCCTGCACGAAATCATAACGCCCGCCCTTGATGCCTTCGATGCGCACGCTGTCGTCTTTGTAGTAGCGGAAACGCACGCGGTCGAAGTTATACATCCCTTTGCGGGTGGGCAGGTTTTGCGCCCAATAATTTTGGTCGCGGGCAAATTCGCTCAGGCGGCCGCTGTCGGCGCGTGCCAGCCGGTAAGGGCCGGAGCCGATCGGTGGCGTATTCGGCGCGGCGGCCAAGCCTTTGGGATAGCTTTTGTGCGAAAACACCGGCAGTTCGCCCAAAATCATGTGCAATTCGGCGTTGCGCTGTTTGAAGCGGAAAACGACGGTGCGCGGCGCGGGCGTTTCCACCTTGGCGACATCGCTCCAGTAAAATTTATACATCGGCGCGGCGGCGGCATCTTGGGTGAGGGTGCGGAACGAAGCGGCCACGTCTTTGGCCAGCACCGCATCACCGTTGTGGAAACGCGCTTTCGGATTGAGTTTGAAAGTGACCGAGAGGCCGTCTGAAGCCAGTTGCACGTCTTCGGCGAGCAAGCCGTACATCGCAAACGGCTCGTCGTCACTCTTGCTCATCAGCGTATCGAGCGTGAGCGCGGCGATGCCCGCTTCGTGGTCGCCTTTGAGCGTGAACGGATTAAGCGTGTCGAAGCCACCCGCCGCAGGCAGGGTAAACGTGCCGCCTTTGGGTGCATTCGGATTGACGTAATCGAAATGGGCGAAACCGGCGGCATAGCGCGGCTTTGCCCCCAGGCTCAGGCCGTGGGCGGCGTGGGCGGAAGCGGAAAGCAACAGCAGCAGGGAAAAGATTTTGTTCATGGACAACACCGGTTTTCAGACGGCCTTATTGTATAGCAAAACAACACAATATTGACGGCATTCCCGCCCTCAGGGCTTCCTGCTGTGTCCGAATTATTCGGATTTTTTGTGATAGAAGTGCAGCTGCATGGCTACTCAAAAAAAAAGCGGCTTATACGCCGCACCGGTAAAGCCGGCCCAAACACAGCAAACGCGTTTTCAGGAACAAAAAGCAAGCGTCCATTGAGCCATCAGGAAGCCGGAGCCATCAAGCCGCCGCACAAGTCTGCCTGTCCTGCTGCTTGAGCGGGCATGGACGCTTTTGGCCGTCTGAAAGCAAACCCTACGCCAAAAGCAGTAAAAACATTTGTTTTCTATACCAAAAGCGCGCCTTTTGCTATAATGCGCGGTTTGATGACACCGCAAAACCACTATCATAAGGACAAAACCATGGCCTTTTTGCAAGGTAAAAAAATCCTGATCACCGGCATGATTTCCGAGCGCTCGATTGCTTATGGCATTGCCAAAGCATGCCACGAACAGGGCGCCGAGCTTGCCTTCACGTATGTAGTCGACAAACTGGAAGAGCGCGTGCGCAAGATGGCCGCCGGATTGGGCTCCGAGCTTGTGTTCCGCTGCGACGTGCAGAGCGACGAAGAAATCGACCAATTGTTCGTCGATTTGGGCAAACAGTGGGACGGCCTCGACGGCCTCGTCCATTCCATCGGTTTCGCCCCGCGCGAAGCCCTTAACGGCGATTTCCTCGACAGCATCAACCGCGAAGCCTTCAAAATCGCCCACGAAGTATCTGCCTACAGCCTGCCTGCGCTGGCCAAAGCCGCCCGCCCGATGATGCAGGGTCGCCACGGCGCGATTCTCGCCCTCACCTACCTCGGCGCCGTGCGCGCGATTCCCAACTACAACGTGATGGGCATGGCCAAAGCCAGCCTCGAAGCCGGCGTACGCTTCACCGCCGCCTGCCTCGGCAAGGAAGGCATCCGCTGCAACGGCATCTCCGCCGGCCCCATCAAAACGCTGGCCGCTTCCGGCATCGCCGACTTCAGCAAGCTCTTGAGCCACGTGGCTTCGCACAACCCGCTGGCGCGCAACGTCACCATCGAAGAAGTGGGCAACACCGCCGCCTTCCTGTTGTCTGACCTCGCCTCCGGCATCACCGGCGAAATCACCTATGTCGACGGCGGCTACAGCATCAACGCGCTGAACGATGCCGAAGAAGAAGAAGCGTAAGACTTCATAAAATCTGCCGCTAAAGGCCGTCTGAAACAGAAGTGTAACTTTTTTACATCATACTGTTTTTCAGACGGCCTTTTCTGCATTCGAACGGAACCAAAACATGCCTGATGCATCAAATATACAAATCTTAACCCGAATCCTCACATCATTTACCCAAAAGCAGGTATGATGCGCCTCTCATTATTTCGACTTATTTCAACCTAATCCTTTGGATTGACTACATTATCCAACACCATCAGAAAAGGAAACATCATGTCTTTGAAACAGGAATTTAAAGAATTTATCATGCGCGGCAACGTTATCGACCTGGCGGTCGGTATGGTTGTCGGCACCGCCTTCAGTGGCATCGTCAAATCGCTGGTAGACGACGTTATCATGCCCCCGATTGGTCTGCTGCTGGGCGGCGTGGATTTCTCCAATCTCTTCATCACCCTGAAAGAAGGCACGCCTGCCGCAGGTGAAGCAGGCTATGCTTCTCTGGCTGCTGCCCAGGCCGCCGGCGCGGTTACTCTGAATGTCGGCCTGTTTATCAACACCATCATCAGCTTCCTGATTATCGCCGCCGCCATTTTTGCCGTCATCAAGGCACTGAGCAAACTGAAACGCGAAGAAGCGCCCGCCGAAGAAGCTCCGGCCGAGCCGAGCGAAGAAGTGCTGCTGCTGCGCGACATCCGCGATTCGCTGAAAAAATAATTCGAATTTGATTTGAAGCAGCAAGGCCGTCTGAAACGTTCAGACGGCCTTGCTGTCTTTATTCTGGCCTGTTTAAGTGCAATTTAGTTTAAGTGCAATTTAATAGTCGGAGAAATTATAGTGGAAAAACTTAATTTTTAATACAAGGCAGCAAGCCGCAGACAGTACAAGTAGTACGGCCAGGCGCAGCAACGTAGTAGTAGAAATTAAGTTTTTTCACTATAGATTCTGCTACGGCGTTGGCTCGCCTTGTATCTTTCTTATTTTATTTCGCTATAATTTCTCCGACTATCTTGGCGGCTGTTCTTTTTGAGCCGTGCCGGCCACCGCAGCGGATGCACCCCGCCTACTTCATCAAACCGGTTTCTTTGGCAATCTGCTCAATCACCTGTCTGAGCTGCTGCGCCGATTTTTGCACCGCGACCAGTTCGTCGGCGGGCAGGCGGTAGCGGACAATCCGTTCGATGCCGCTGCTGTTGATGACCACCGGCACATTCAAGACCACGTCGCGCAAACCGTATTCACCCTGCAGCAACACCCCCACGGGCAGCACCGAATGCTCGTTGATGCCGATGGCGCGGATAATGCGGAACACGCTGCCTGCGATGCCGTGGTTGGTGTTCATTTTGCGACTGAAAATCTCCAGCCCCGCCTGCTTGGTTTGCGCCAAGAGCTCGTCTTTGTCAAACGGCGGCAGGCCGTTGGCTTCGCAATAGTCGTCGAGGCTCTGCCCCGCCACCTGCACGGCGCTCCATGGAATCACGCTGTTAGAACCGTGTTCGCCCCACACCATGCCGAAGATGTTTTTCGGGTCGAGCCCCACGCGGTCGGCAATGATTTTCATCAGCCGCGCCGAATCAATCACGCAGCCCGCGCTGATGACTTGTTGCGGCGCAAGCGGCGTGTTGGCGATGATGAAATAGGCGAGGATGTCGCACGGATTGGTGACCACAATCACCACCGCCTCGGGGGCGTAGCGGGCGGTTTTTTTGGCGATATCCACCGCAATCGGCGCATTCACCGCCGCCAGCTCCAGCCTGTCCTGCCCTTTTTTGATTTGCGCACCGGCGGTAATCACCACCACGTCGGAGCCTGAAATATCGGGATAATCGCCCGCAACGATGCGGGTATTTTTGGCAAACGACAGCGCGCTCACATGGCTGAAATCCATCTGCTCGCCTTCGCTGCGCTCGCGGTTCAAGTCGACAATCACGATTTCGCGGCAATCGCCCATGCTCAAGAGATAGTTGCAGATGCCCACGCCCACCGCTCCTGCACCGATAATCGAAACTTTCATGACCATCTCCGGATTGTTGACAATATTCTTGCCCTATCATACACCGACAGGCCGTCTGAAACAAAAAAATCCCCCGCCGGGCGTGGCAGGAGTTTTGTTTCAGACGGCCTCATGATTATGAGACGATGCCAATCCGCACAAGTCGAAAAAATGAGTTTCTGCTACGGCGTTGGCTCGCCGTCTTGTATCAGAATCCAATTTCTCCGACTATACAGGTTTTCGGTGCAACCTCAGGCGCCGAAAAAGGCCGTCTGAAAACCCGCAGGCTTTCAGACGGCCTCAAATCGACCGGCGGCGCTTTACTGCACCCGCTGCGCCTCTTCACGCACGGCGTTGACCACGTCGGTGCCGAACAGCGCGTTGACATCGGTTTCATCAAACACATATTTTTCGTTGCAGAAATCGCAGTCGATTTCGACGCTGCCCTGCTCGGCCACCACTTCGCCGATCTCCTGGCCGCCCAGCATCAGCAGCATGTCGCTGACCTTGCCGCGCGAGCAGGTGCAGGCGAATTCGATGTGTTCCGGCTCGAATACGCGCGGCGGGGTTTCGTGAAACAGGCGGTATAAAACGTGTTGCGCGTCGAGTGAAGTCAATTCTGCGGCGGTCACGGTTTGCGCCAGCGTTTCGACATGGTTCCATGCTTCGGCGTCGATTTCCGCTTCCGGCAGGCGTTGCAGCAGCAGGCCGCCGACGGCTTTATCAGATGCGGCGAGGGTGATGTGGGTGTCGAGCTGCTCGGAGCGTTTCATGTAGTTCATCAGCAACTCGGCGATGCTGCCGCCTTCCAACGGTACCACGCCCTGCCACGGTTCGCCGTCTTGCGGTTGCAGTGTCATCACGAATACGCCGTTGTCGCCGAGCAGGTCGCGCAGGTTTTCGTCGTCGCCGATTTGGGCGTGCTCGTCCCAACGGGCGGTGGCGCGGCAAGTCTGCCCGGATGTGGCTTCCACCACCAGCATTTTCAGACGACCCTGCCCCTGCACCTGCACAATCAGCGTGCCGTCGATTTTAAGGTTGCTCGACAGCAGCGAACCGGCCGCCAGCAATTCGCCCAAGGCTTTTTGAATCGCGGCGGGGTAATGCTTGCGGCCGACGATGTGTTGCCACACGTCCTCAAGGCGCACGTGCAGGCCGCGCACGGGCATATCGTCGAAAATAAAGCGGGTGCGGCAGTCGGCATGGTCGATGGCGGCAGGGGTGTTGGGGGTCATGGTGTGTTTTCCTGGGATTCGGTTATCTTCAATGCTTCCCAATATGGTTACTCGCCTTCTGAAATCAAGGGGCTGTTGCAAACGCACACCTGCCGCCGTAGAATCAGCCATGAAAAGAGCATAAAAGGCCGTCTGAAACGAGATAAGGCTTTCAGACGGCCTTTATTTCGATAAAATAGGCTTCATATGATGCAACAGCTTCTTGATATATAGTCGGAGAAATTAGCTTCTGATACAAGGCGGGTCAACGCCGTAGCAGAAACTCATTTCTCCGACTATGGCCGATTAACGCAAAGCAAGCCGGGCAAGAACAACAAGGCTTTCAGACGGCCACCGGCAACACCCTTCAAGAATCTGACCCTATAAATAAGGAAAATTATGTGCCAACTTTTGGGCATGAACTGCAACACCCCCACCGACATCGTGTTTTCGTTTGAAGGTTTCCGCCTGCGCGGCGGCCTCACCGACCACCACGCCGACGGCTTCGGCATCGGCTTTTTTGAGGGCAAAGGCGTGCGGCTGTTTCACGACGACAAGCCGAGCGCGCATTCGCCGGTGGCGGATTTGGTGCGCGCCTACCAAATCAAGTCGGAAAACGTGATTGCCCACATCCGCAAAGCCACGCAGGGGCAGACTTCGCTGGCCAACACGCATCCGTTTATGCGCGAATTGTGGGGCGAATACTGGCTGTTTGCCCACAACGGCCATCTGAAAAACTTTTTTCCGGCTGCGGGCGACTATTTCCAACCGGTCGGCAACACCGATTCGGAACGGGCGTTTTGCTATATTCTGGAATCGCTGCGCCAGCGTTTCCGCGAAAAGCCTGACAACCACACGCTTTTCGACACCGTGGCCGCACTCACACATGAAATTCGCGCTTACGGCCTGTTTAATTTCGTCATGTCCAACGGCGATTTCATGATGGCGCATGCCAGCACACTGCTGTATTACATCGTGCGCAAAGCGCCGTTTGGCGAAGCCAAGCTGCTCGACGACGATGTGGCGATTGACTTTGCCGCCGTCACCACCCCCGACGACAAGGTGGCGGTGATTGCCACGCTGCCGCTGACGGTCAACGAAACGTGGGCGCAATTGGCGGTAAACGAATTGGTGATGTTTGAGCAGGGCGACATCGTGCGTTGCGATGCGCCGCAGAACCCGGTGTACATGAGCGCCGAAGAAGGGCTGGCAATTGCCCGCGCGGCGGGTGTGTCGGTATAAGTTTTACCTTTAAGAGGCCGTCTGAACGCTTTCAGACGGCCTCTGTCATTTTATAGTCGTTTCAATTTATAGTCGTTTCAAATTAGATTGTGACAAGGCAGCAAGC
>JAUNTY010000011.1 GCA_030538415.1 Neisseria sp.
CGCAGCAATACCTTGTTTATGCACCTGAGCTACGTACCCTACATCGCCGCAGCGGGCGAAATCAAAACCAAGCCGACCCAGCATTCGGTGAAAGAATTGCGCGAAATCGGCATCCAGCCCGACGTATTGATCTGCCGCATGGACCGCATCCTGCCGGAAGAAGAAAAACGCAAAATCGCCCTGTTCTGCAACGTGGAAGAACGCGCCGTCATCGGCTGCTACGATTCCGACAGTATCTACAAAATCCCGCAGATGCTGCACGACCAAGGCATCGACAACATCGTTTGCGAACAATTGCAGCTCAACATCCAGCAAGCCGACCTCACCGAGTGGAAAAAAATCGTTTACGCGATTGAAAACCCCAAACACGCGGTCAAAATCGCCATGGTCGGCAAATACGTCGATCTGACCGAGTCTTACAAATCGCTGACCGAAGCGCTGAAACACGCCGGCATCCACACCGACACCGATGTGCAAATCACCTATGTCGACAGCGAAGCCATCGAAAAAGAAGGCGTAGCCGGTCTGCAAGAAATGGACGCGATCCTGGTACCGGGCGGCTTCGGCGTGCGCGGCGTGGAAGGCAAAATTGCCGCGGTGAAATACGCGCGTGAAAACAACATTCCCTATCTCGGCATCTGCCTCGGTATGCAAATCGCCCTGATCGAATATGCCCGCGACGTGGCCGGTATGAAAGGCGCTAATTCAACCGAATTCGACCTCAAAACCCCGTATCCCGTGGTCGGTCTGATTGACGAATGGCAAACCGCCGACGGCAGCGTCGAAACCCGCGACGAAAACGCCGACCTCGGCGGCACCATGCGTTTGGGCGCGCAGGAAGTCGATTTGAAAGACGGCAGCCTCGCCGCCAAAATCTACGGCAGCACCCAAATCAAAGAACGCCACCGCCACCGCTACGAAGTCAACAACAACTTCGTCGCCGATTTGGAACAAGCCGGTCTGGTCATCGGCGGCGTATCCGCAGGGCGCGAGCGTTTGGTGGAAACCATCGAACTGCCGCAACATCCGTGGTTCTTCGCCTGCCAGTTCCACCCCGAGTTCACCTCGACCCCGCGCAAAGGCCACCCGCTCTTTACTGCCTACATCAAAGCAGCATTAGCAAACAAAAAAGCCTGACAGGCCGTCTGAAAGCGTTTGTTTAAGCACGTTCGGATAAAACACAAGCCGTCTGAAACCTTTCAGACGGCTTGTGTTTTATCCGAACACGAAAGCAGCGACATGTCTACAGCAAGCAGGTATATTTCAAGCAGGTATATATAGTGAAAAAACTTACTCTACTACTGCGTTACTGCGCCTAGCCGTAGCAGACACTCATTTCTTCGACTATAGCAAACAGCCGTCTGAAAGTTTATACTGCCAACAGCGGCACGGCATACACAAACTGCCCGCAGCCCAACCCAATACAATCACAGGAGTAGCTTCATGAACTGGCAAATCGACACCGTCAACCGCATCAACCAAGCCGACGATATGGAAATCGCCCCCTACCGCGAAGACGGCCAAACCACCGGCACCCTTACCCGCGTGTGGTCGGTGGTGGTGAGCGGCCGTCTGTTTGTACGCGCTTACCGCGGCGCCGCTTCCAGCTGGTATCAGGCCGCACAGGCGCAACAGGGCGGCATCATCCGCAGCGGCGGCGAAGAAACCACGGTCAAATTCATCAAGGTAGACGACGAACTGCTCAACGAGCGCGTCGACTCCGCCTACCGCATCAAATACGGCCACAGCAACTACCTTGCCTCCATGATCAGCCCGCGTGCACGCGCCACCAGCATCGAAATCGTGCCTGCAGAGAACCTTCCGCTGTAGGTCGGGCAGTCATGCCCGACATTATCCCGTTTCAGGAAAGCTTTCAGACGGCCCTGGATTGTCGGGCATGACTGCCCGACCTACAGCCAAAATAATCGGCTTGTCGGTTTATAGTGAAATCAATATCCAACCGAAGCAAAACAGCGAGTTACAGGCAATACAGCAGTATCGCCAAGCATGGCAATCCCATATCAGTGTGACAGCGATTTCACTATAGACGTCAGCCCCGCTCCCACGGCACTTGCGGCTGCCACGCTTCGGCCAGCATATCGATAAACTGCCGCACTTTCGGCGACAACTGGCGGCGGCTCGGATACAGCGCCCGTATCGGCACACCTTTGGCCTGAAAATCCGCCAACACCGCTTGCAGACGGCCTGCCCGCAAATCCTCCGCCACAATATAGCGCGGAAAATGAACCAGCCCGAAACCGGCGCGGCAGAGCGTCAGCAAGGCTTCGGCGCTGTCAGCGCTGGCGCGGCCTTTGCCCGTAAACGATACTTCCCGCCCGTCTGCCTGAAAATGCCACGGCGACAACTGCCTGCCGTAAACAAAATGCAGGCATTGGTGCGCGCGCAAATCAGCAGGCGTTTGCGGCGTGCCGTGCGCGGCCAGATAAGCAGGCGCGGCGCAGGTAATCATGCGGTGAATGCCGACGGTGCGGGCGGAAAAGCGGCTGTCGGGCGCAGGATCGCCCACCCGCAGCGCCACATCGAAACCTTCCTCAATCAAATCGACATAGCGGTCGCCAAACGAAGCTTCCACCTGCACTTGCGGCCAGCGGCGCATATAGTCCGCCAGCAAATCGGCCACATACTGCCGCCCCAGAACCAGCGGCGCACTTATCCGCAAGCGGCCGCTCGGTTCGGCAGTGCGCTGCGCCAGCAGGCTTTCGGCGTTTTCCAATTCTTCCAATACCGCCACGCAGCGTTCAAAAAATATGCCGCCCTCGTCGGTAAGGCTCAGGCTGCGGGTCGTCCGCTGCAACAAGCGCACATTCAGCCGCGCCTCCAGGCGCGCAATCCGCTTGCCTATGGTAGAACGGGTCAAGCCCAACTGCTTGGCCGCTGCGGTAAACGAGCCGCTTTTGGCGGCGGCGATAAACGCCGAAACATCGCCGATATTGTTGATTTCCATCCTGCGCCTTTTCCGCCCTTGATTGGGGAAACCTATTCCCGAATATTTGCAGTATTATCCGTTTCGTCAAATAAATTATCAAGAGGAAACCCGCATGAGCCAACTTACCCTCCCCGCCCATCTGCAAAACCACGCCGGTTTTGCCCGCACCTTTATCCCCGGCAAGCTCACCCTCGGCCTGATTGCCCCTTTCAAAGGCTATGCCGAAACCGCCATTCCGAGCATGAACGACTTCGCGCAACTGGCGAAAATAGCCGACCGCGGCGGCGTATCGGCTTTGTGGGTGCGCGACGTGCCGTTTTACGACCCCAATTTCGGCGATGTCGGCCAAGGCCATGATGTCGCGGTCACCCTCGGCTATCTGGCCGCCATCACCGAACACATCGCCATCGGCACCGCAGGCTACGTCAGCCCCCTGCGCGACCCGATTCTGACCGCCAAAGAAGCCGCCTCTGCCGACCAATTCAGCAACGGCCGCTTTATGCTCGGCCTCTCCAGCGGCGACCGGCCGGTGGAATACCCCGCCTTCGGCAAGGATTTCGACAACCGCGGCGAGCGTTTCCGCGAAAATTGGGACATCATCCGCACCCTCACCGAAACATCGTTTCCGCGCAAAGAAACAAAATTCGGCGGCACATTCGACGGCAGCATCGACCTCGTACCCAAACCCGTCGGCGCGCGCCTGCCCATGCTCACCATCGGCCGCAGCCGTCAGGATTTGCGCTGGTTTGCCAACCAATCCGATGCCTGGATTTGGCACGGCATCGACCCGCAGCAAATCGGCAAAATCATCGGCACGATTGAAGAATTGGGTGACGGCCAAACCTGGCATCCCTTCGGCTATGCCAACTTTGTCGAGCTGCTGGAAGACCCCGACGCACCCGCCAAACTCTACAACAACATCTATCTGCGCGGCGGCGCCAACAGTCTTGTGGAATATTGGCAAGCGCAGGAAGCGCAAGGCGTGGCGCACATCACCGTCAACCTCAAGCCCACCCGCCGCAATGCCCTTGAAACCATGCAGGATTTCGTCGAAAACATCGTGCCGCACTTCCCCGCCGGGGCAGCGGCAGGCAGCATAGACAGCCACGCCGCCGAAGCGGGCTTCAGCGGGCAGGAATTGGCACAAGCCGGCGGCTTCGGCGAGCAATTCCGCCAGTCGTTTAAAGACGCGGAAAAATAAGGCAGAGGCCGTCTGAACACCACCGGCTGCGAAACAACGACATCGCGGGCACGACAAAGCCGCAGGATAAGCCGGTTTCAATTCCCCCGTCGGCAGACAGGCTTTTGATGACGTAGCGAATTTTGCCGATAAAGTGGCTGTCGCCTACATCACCGAGCAACACCAAAGCCACGGCTGAAAAGACAAACGCGCCGCATCACAACCGGCAAACCGCCTCAGGCCGTCTGAATCCCTTTTCAGACGGTCTTTCAACATATTGCCAAGGCCGTCTGAAAATTCATCTGCGCCCTCTTGACTGGTTTCGGGCAAACGTATAGATTGTCAGCAATCCCTTTGACAACCCGTTTAACATTTTTTATTCATGAACGCTTTTCCCATCAGTTGGCACAATTTTATTGATTACATTCAAGCTTCATGACGTTTGCCATCGATAAAATTCTG
Organism: Neisseria sp.; assembly: GCA_030538415.1. Taxonomy (GTDB): domain Bacteria; phylum Pseudomonadota; class Gammaproteobacteria; order Burkholderiales; family Neisseriaceae; genus Neisseria. Next base: position 4,590 of record JAUNTY010000011.1, read on the forward strand.
TCGGCTGCCTTAACCGCAAGCCAGGAGGAATCATGTCGAAGCAAAGCCCCCCCACCCCAGCGAGCAGGAATATCGACGAAGCCAGTCGGGAAGCCGCGCGCATCCTTGATGTTATCAACACCCCCGAAGCCGATTTGACCGACGAGCAGCGCCGCTGGGTATCCTCCAACGTGGCCGACAACTTCGCCAACCACGTCAACAAAGGCTTTCTCAACTACCGCAAATCCGTTACCGAAACCACCGATTTCGCCCTCACCGACTGGTGCGGCGAAGGCTCGATTCTGCGCGACATCATGGGACGCGAGTATATCGACATGCTCGGCGGCTTCGGCCTCTACGGCCCCGGCATCCGCCACCCCAAAATCGTCGCCGCCGTCAAAGCGCAGCTTGACCGCAGCCCGCAATACAGCCAGGAAATGCTCGACCCCCTGCGCGGCCAGTTGGCCAAGGTATTGGCCAAGCTCACCCCCGGCGATTTGCAATACGGCTTTTTCGCCAACAGCGGCACTGAGGCGGTAGACGGCGCGATGAAGCTCGCCAAGCTCTACACCGGCCGGCGCGGCTTTATTTCCACCACCGGCGGCTTTCACGGCAAATCGCTGGGCGCGCTCTCGCTGTTGGGCAAATTCGTTTACCGCGAGCCATTGCTGCCCTTGCTCGGCGGCGTGCGCCATGTGCCCTATGGCGATGCCGATGCGGTGGAGCAGCTGTTGCGCATCGCCGACTCGGTGGGCAGCATGGATGTGGCGGGCGTGGTGGTGGAGCCGGTACAGGGCGAAGCGGGCGCGATTGTGCCGCCCGATGATTACTGGCCGCGCCTGCGCGAAATCTGCAGCCGCTACGGCGTGCTTTTGATTGCCGACGAAGTGCAAACCGGCTTCGGCCGCACCGGCAAGATTTTCGGCGTCGACCACTGGAATGTCGCGCCCGACATCATCTGCTTCGGCAAGGCTTTGGGCGGCGGCGTGGTGCCGATGTCGGGCTTTTTCTCCAGCGCCGAAATCTGGTCGTGCCTCGAGCCGAATCCGTTTATGCACACCACCACCACCGGCGGCAACCCCCTGGCCTGCGCCGCCGCGCTGGCGGGCATCAGCGTGATGCTGGAGGAAGACCTGCCCGCCCAAGCCGCCGAAAAAGGCGAATACCTGATGAAAAAAATCGGCCTCTTGCGCAACAAATACCCGCATGTATTGAAAGACATCCGCGGCAAAGGCCTGTTGCTGGCGATGGTGTTTGAAAACGACGAAATCGGCTACAAAGTGGTATCCGGCCTCTTCAAACGCCATGTGCTCACCTCGGGCACGCTCAACAATTCATCGGTGGTGCGGCTCGAGCCCGCGCTGAACATCCCGTATGAATTGCTGGACGAAGTTTTGCTGCGGCTGGAAGACACGCTCAAAAGCGTGAGCGAAAGCATGTAAACCACAGGCCGTCTGAAAGCATTGCTTTCAGACGGCCTTGATATTGCAAATAAATTTTCACGGCAACAAGGAGAAACGCGATGGAATACGGATTATGGATTAACGGCGCCTGGCAAAGCGGCGCAGGCGTGATTGATGTCGAAAACCCGGCCAGCGGCGAAACCGTGGCGCAAGTGGCCGCAGCAGGCGAAAAAGAAGTCAACGCCGCCGTGGCCGCCGCCAAAACAGCCTTCGACGACGGCCGCTGGAGCAAGCTCGCCCCGGGGGCGCGCGCCGAAGTGTTGTGGAAGATGGCCGACATCATCGAAGCGCGCACCGACGAGCTCGCCAAAATCGAAACCGAAGACAGCGGCAAGCCCTACGAATTCATCAGCAAAGGCGGCGATTTGCCGTTTGTGGTCGATAACCTGCGCTTCTTTGCTGCCGCCGCCCGCGATACCGGCGGCAGCCGCGCGGGCGAATACAACAGCGCCTACACCTCCATGCTGCGTCGCGAGCCCTGCGGCGCCACCGCAGGCATCGCCCCGTGGAACTACCCGCTCCTGATGGCCGCCTGGAAAATCGGCCCCGCGCTGGCGGCAGGCTGCACCTCCGTTATCAAGCCTTCCGAGCTCACCCCGCGCACCACGCTGCTACTCGGCGAAATCGCGCAAGAAGCCGGCCTGCCCGACGGTGTGTTGAACATCATTACCGGCGCGGGCGACACCGGCAAAGCCATTGTCGCCCACCCCGATTTGCAGCTGGTGAGCCTCACCGGCTCCAGCGACACCGGCAAATTCATCATGCGCTCCGCCGCCGACACCCTCAAGCGCGTGCATCTGGAGCTCGGCGGCAAAGCACCGCTGATTGTGTTCGGCGATGCCGACATCGCGCTGGCGGCCGAAAAAGCGGCATTCGGCGGCTTTATCAATTCCGGCCAGGACTGCACCGCCGCCACCCGCATCCTCGTACACGAATCGGTGCAAGAAAAATTCACCGAAGCCTTGCTGGCCGCCGCGCAAAACTTCAAAGTCGGCCTGCCGTTTGACGAAGGTACCATGATGGGGCCGCTGATTTCCGGCAAACAGCTCGAACGTGTGGCGGGCTTTGTGGCGCGCGCCCAGGCAGCAGGTGCACAAACCCTGTTCGGCGGCCACACCCTCGATTTCGGCGGCGGCCATTATTACAGCCCCACCCTGCTCACCCATGTCGACCAGCAGGCCGAAATCGTGCAAAACGAAGTGTTCGGCCCGGTGATGACCATTCAGAGCTTCGCCACCGACGAGCAGGCGCTCACGCTCGCCAACGACGTGCGCTTCGGTCTGGCTTCCTCCGTATTCACCACCGACATCGCCCGCGCCATGCGCTTCTCTTCCGACTTGCGCTTCGGCACCGTGTGGGTAAACGACCACCTGCCGCTCACCTCCGAAACCCCGCACGGCGGCTTCAAGCAATCGGGCTTCGGCAAGGATTTGTCAGCCGAAGCCGTGGGCGATTACCTGATTACCAAACATGTGATGATTGCGCGTTAAGCAAACCGCGCATTATGCAGCAAGGCCGTCTGAACGCAGCTTTCAGACGGCCTTGTCAACAATCTGCCCAAGAAAAACATGCAGGGAAGTTGTTTATAGACAACAACCGCCTATTCTGTTATTTCCGCCGCAGGCCGAGCGGTCATGCCCGGCCATCCTGCTCGTGCCGCGCTATCTTTTCCCGATAAATGTCTATTTTCAAATCCAGTTTTTCCTGATGCTGCAACAACAGGGCGATTTGCCGGTTGAGCTGTTGCCGGTGCTGCACCAGCATCGCCATGCGTTCACCGAGGCTTTCGTCGCCCGCCGCCCGCAACAAGGCATAACGCTTGATTTCTTTAATCGGCATGCCGGTTTCTTTCAGACGTTTGATGAATTCCGCCCATTCGATATCCTTGGCGGCATAGCGGCGGCGGTTGGCCGCATTGCGTTCGGGCACAATCAGCTCTTCCTGCTCGTAATAGCGCAGCGTGTGGATGCCGAGCTGCGTCAGCGCGGTAAATTCGCCGATGGAATAAAACATACAATCCTCCTTTTTTCGCTTGATGTAGAGCTTACTCTACATTGTATAGTGGATTGAAAATAAAAAGGAGGCAAGGCGGTGAGTCGTTAAGTGCGACAAGGCGAGCCGACGCCGTATCGTTTTTATTTTAGTTCACTATAATCGTTTCAATTTAGATTGAGACAAGGCAGCAAGCCGCAGACAGTACAAGTAGTACGGCCAGGCGCAGCAACGCGGTAGTAGAGTAAGTTTTTTCACTATAAATTGAAACGACTATATCTTTTGTTTACTCCGTCACCCAAGGAAATTCACCATGACACAGCCAACAAAATACACCGTGATTACCGGCGCCAGCGCCGGCATCGGCCATGCAGCGGCCAAAGCCTTTGCCGGGCGCGGCAAAAACCTGATTCTGGTTGCCCGCCGCGAGGCCAGGCTCGAAGCCTTGCGGCAGGAAATCCTCGCCGCGCACCCTGCTCTGGATGTGGTCGTCAAAACCGCGGATTTGTCGCGGCCTGACAACGCATACCGGCTCTACGACGAACTGTCCGGCTATCCGCTCGACACTTGGATCAACAATGCGGGCTTCGGCAATTATGCGCCGGTAGCCGGGCAGGATTTGCAGAAAATCGAGGCCATGCTCAATGTGAACATCACCGCGCTCACGCTGCTCTCTTCCCTGTTTGCCCGCGATTATCAGAATACGCAAGGCGCGCAGCTGATTAATGTGTCGTCGCGCGGCGGCTACACCATCGTGCCGACAGCGGTCACTTATTGCGCGGCCAAGTTTTACGTCAGCGCGTTTACCGAAGGGCTGGCGTGGGAGCTGCAAAGCGCCGGCGCCCCGATGCAGGCCAAGGTATTGGCGCCCGCGGCCACGCAAACCGAATTCGGCCAAACCGCCAACGATGTCGACGAATACGACTACAACCGGGCTTTTGGCCGCTACCACACCGCCGAGCAGATGGCCGGATTTTTACTGCAGCTGTACGACAGCCGCCAAACCGTCGGCATCGTCGATACGGAAACCTTCACGTTTCACCTGAAAGCGCCACAGTTTGCCTATTCGGGCAATGCAGCCAATAACCAGCGGGCGGTCAGGTAAACAAAAGGCCGTCTGAAAACATGCCGACAGGCTTTCAGACGGCCTGCTTATTCCTGCAAACAACGTTAGGGCTTCCTGACAGTGCAGCGGTGTCATATATCATCATCTTTTTCGCGCTAAAAGCACATCTGCTGCGTTGAAAATGCTCGCAAGGTGTCCAACCTTGCTGCGCTTTCCGCCTTGCATCTGCACTTTTATCACAAAAAATCTGAGTAATTCTGAATTGTCAGGAAGCCCTAGCGCCTTGCCTGCGAATTGGCCATAATAGCCAATCAACACAAAACACTCCGGCGTTGCCGCGCCTTTCCGTATCAGATATATTGTCTTCAGCCCGCTTTGGATTATTTTGTGCTCATTGACGACAACCGCAGGCGGATAAGTGCGGCGTCAAACCCTCCGCCTTGTTGCCACAAACAGAAAGGAAACAAAAATGGCTGATACCGCCTTGTTGATTATCGACTTTCAAAACGATTATTTCCCCGGCTTTCCCGGCGCGAAATGGCCGCTGGCAGGCACCGAAGCCGCTGCGGCCAACGGCGCCGCATTATTGGCGAAATTCCGCGCGCAAGGTCTGCCGGTGTTTCATGTGCGCCATGAGTTTCCGAATGCGGATGCGCCCTTTTTCCAGCCCGGCTCCGAAGGCGCGCAGATTCACGCCGGTATGGCGCCGCTTGAGGGCGAAGCTGTGATTGTGAAGCAGCAAATCAACAGCTTCCGCGATACCGGTTTGCAGCAGCAGCTGCAACAGGCCGGCATCAGGCGGCTGGTGATTGTCGGCGCGATGAGCCATATGTGCATTGACGCGGCCACCCGCGCGGCAGCCGATTTCGGCTACGAATGCCTCGTCGCCCACGATGCCTGCGCCACGCTGGATATGGCGTTTGACGGCGTCAACGTGCCTGCCGCGCAGGTGCACGCCGCATTCATGGCAGCGCTGCAATTCGGCTATGCCAAGGTGGAAAGCACCGAGGCGTTGCTGCAAGCGGTTTGAGTTTGACAGTCAAAGGCCGAGACCTTTGCAAAAAAATAACCGTCGCGCCTGCGCAGGCGAGTGCCCGGCCTGAAGCACAGCTTCAGCTTAAACTTGTCAGTTTTGTGAATGAGCAACCTTATGATTCAAATTAGATTTTTAGAATCAGAAAAATGGGCAGACAAGCAAAGCGACGCTTTGCCCTAGGCACCCGCCTGCGCGGGTGCGACGAGCGAGGAATTTTGCAAAGGCTCAGGCCGTCTGAAAACCAAAATGCGGTTTCAGACGGCCTTTTTGAAGCCGCTCACAGGCAGTCGGCAAGATGTTGGCCAAAGCGGAGGAAGTCATTGGCCAAATCGGGATTTTTCAACACATCGAAGCAGGCAAACGTCGGCAGCGCCTGCATGGCAAACGAGCGGTAGCTCATGTGAACGGGAAACAGCAAATCGTCGACGCTCCGGCCTTGAAACAAATATTCGCCCGGATTATCAAATGCCTGCCGCGGCGCATTAAACGTCACCGACAGCAGGTAGCGTTTGCCGCCAAGCAGGCCGCCGCTGCCGTAACCGGCCGTCGGGTTTTTCGAACTTCTGCCGTCGCCATTGCAGAAAATACCGGCCGAACCGGCGCTGAACACTTCATCCATGTATTTTTTCAACGGCCACGGTACCGTCATCCAGTAAATCGGAAATTGCACAATAATGATATCGGCCCACAGATGTTTTTGTACTTCCGCTTCGGTGTCAAACTGCAGCACGCTGCTGGTTTGAACGGTGTGCCCTTTGGCAATGGCGGCCTCGGCAGCCAGCTCGACCAGCGTCTGCGTCAGCCTGCCTTTCGCAGTGGGAAAAGGCTGATGACCGTTGATAATCAAAACATTTTTCATGATGCCGCACTTTGTGGTTGCCTGGCTGCCATTATGCTGCCAATCAATGACATTTCTGCTATAGAGGGAAAACTTACCCTACTACGGCGTTGCTGCGCCCTGCTCAAAGAGGGGGCTTGACTAAGCTGCTGAAGCAGCAAGTCCGCCGCCCCGTACTATCTGTACTGTCTGCGGCTTGCTGCCTTGTATTAGAGTAAGTTTTCCCTCTATACAGCCGAAGAAATGAGTTTCTGCTATGGCGTTGGCTCACCTTGTATCAAAATCTCATTTCTCCGACTATATGCCGCACCATTTAACATAATGAGGCCGTCTGAAAGCTGTTTTCAGACGGCCTTTGTTTGAAAGCGTATTACAGGAAAACGGTGATGATGCTGCCGACCACAATCAGCACGAGGCCGGTGATGGTGAGGCGGAATTCGCGCGGGGTTTTCTTTTCGTGCAGGATATAAAGGCCGCCGAGCGTGGCAATCACCACGTTTAATTGGGTAACGATATAAGCTGTCGCCACGCCGTTGCGTTGCGCCGAAAAGATATAGGCCAGCGCCGAGAGGCTGAAGGTGAAGCCCACGGCCATGGCTTTGTAGCTTTTCGGGTTGCGGAAGGCTTCGGGGGCGCGAAAGAAAAACACACACAAAATCGCACCGATAAACACGCCCAGCATCTGCGGAAAGAAAATCGACATGCCGCCTGCATTCACCAGTTTGGGCAGCGCGCTGTAAATCCAGTAGCCTATGCTGGTGCTCGCCAAAATAATCAAGCCGCGGGTGATGTTGCCCTTGTTGTCGGGGCTGTCGCTGACGGCGGTGAGCGCGGCGCCGATAATCAGCAGCAAAATGGCAAATGCCCCGGCGATTTTGGCAGTGGCGCCCGGCCATTCGCCAAACATCAACACACCGATCAATGAAGTGCCGATCAGCTGCAGGCCGGTGGATATCGGCATGGTGCGCGAGACGCTGAGAATATTGTAGGCGGTGTATTGCCCGGCCTGGCCGATGACCCAAAACATGCCCGATACCATGCTGAGCAGGAAGGTTTGGGTGGAAACGGCGCTGTGCGGCACAAATAAATACACCGCCAGCCCCACCAGCATGGCGCCAAGGCCGGTGCCGAGAATTTCATTGGGCGGTTTGCCGCCGATTTTTTTCAGGATAATCGGTTGCACGCCCCAGCCGATGGCGGGGATTAGCGCGATGAGCCAATTCATGGAATGTCCTTTTTTATGGGTCAGCAATCATGGCTTGCACGGCGCAAGCCGAAAAGGCCGTCTGAAACATGGGGCGGCCAAACTGCTTTCAGACGGCCCGGGGCTTCTTGTTAATTAGTTTATGACAAGCGTTTCGCCTTGCCGCGGTATCTCCGGCAACAAAAATCCTTCATCAACCATGCATCAGAAAGCCCGGGAAGCAGCGCAAACCGTCAGCCGTTGCCGCCCTGGAAGGCCGGGTAAAGCGTCATGCCGCCATCGACAAACAAGGTAATGCCGGTTACATAGCTTGACTGGTCGGAAGCCAGCCAGGCGGCGCAGGCGGCCACTTCGGCAGGCTCGCCGATACGCTGCATCGGCACCATTGCAGTGGTGGTGGCCAGCTGCGCCGGGTCGGCGAATTTTTCGGCGTTAATCGGCGTGTTGATGGCGCCCGGGCCGATGTTGTTGATGCGAATGTTGCGGGCGGCGTATTCCATTGCCACGGTTTCGGTGAAAAGCTTCACCCCGCCTTTGGAAGCGGCATAGTGGGCGAATGTGGGCCAGGGAATTTGCTCGTGCACGGAAGACATATTGATAATATTGCCTTTTTTGCCGTTTTTCACGAAATAGGCCAGTGCGGCCTTGGTGCCGAGAAACACGCCGGTGAGGTTGACATTAATCACCCGCTCCCAGTCTTTCAGCGGCAGCTCATGGGTTTCGTGGCGGTTTTCCATGCCTGCGTTGTTGATCCACACATCCAGGCCGCCGAATGTGTCCACCGCCGCATCAATCAGCTTCTGCACGCCCTCTTCGCTGCCCACATCGGCCTGCACGGCAATGCCGTCGCCGCCCGATTTTTTAATCAGCGCCACCGCAGCTTCCGCACCTTTGGCATCGGAATTGTAGTTGACCACCACTTTCATTTTCTCTTCGCCGAAGCGCTGTGAAATGGCGGTGCCGATGCCTTTGGAGCCGCCGGTGATGACGGCCACCTTGTTTTCAAGCTCTGGATACATATTGCTTCCTCTCAATCAAGATTGTTCGGGTTAAAATGCCTGTCGGGCGGCTGAAACTTTATTTCGACTTTATTCAGTTTACTGCCCGTCTGAAAGTATATTACGCCTATAATGCATCGGAATTAAGCCTGTTTTGTTCAATAGGCATTGCAAATAAGTTAACAAACCTGCCGCAACCCGCGCTCTGCTTCACTTTGCCGCCACCCACATTCGGTTTTGCCAAAGCAATATTGCGATTTCTTTACGCAAAACAAATTATTTACACCTATCTTAACGCGATTTGCTATAAAAAACAGGCCGCCTGAAAGCCTTTCAGACGGCCTTGTTGATTTTCTAATTTTGCTGCTTGATCAAGCTTGTTTCAGGCTTTTCATGTCAATCACAAAACGGTATTTCACATCGCTTTTGAGCATGCGCTCGTAAGCTTCGTTGATGTTTTGGATATCGAGCATTTCCACATCGGGCACCACATTGTGTTCGCCGCAAAAATCGAGCATTTCCTGGGTTTCGGCAATACCGCCGATAATCGAACCGGCTACGCTGCGACGCCCCAGCAGCAGCGGCACGGTGCTGAGGGTGGATTCCAGCTCGCCCACCAGCCCCACCAATACCAAGGAGCCGTCGAGCGCCAACGTGTTGATATAGGGTTTCAAATCATGGGTATAGGGCACGGTGTCGATAATCAGCTCGAATTGGTTGGCCACCGCCTGCATTTGCGCTTCATCGGCAGACACCACCACATGGTGCGCACCCAGCGCGCGGGCGTCGGCTTCTTTGCCGGGCGAGCGGGTAAACAGGGTCACTTCCGCGCCCATCGCATGCGCCAGCTTCAGCGCCATATGGCCGAGACCGCCGAGGCCGACCACCGCCACTTTGCTGCCTTTTTGTACCTTCCAATGACGCAGCGGCGAATAGGTGGTGATACCGGCGCACAAGAGCGGCGCCACGGCTTTGGTGTCGAGGTTTTCCGGCACGGCCAGCACGAATTTTTCGGTGACCACGATGGTATCGCTGTAACCGCCGTAAGTGGGCATGTGGTCGCCGAAGCGGTCGGTGTCGTTATAGGTTTGCACGTTGCCGTTTTCGCAATATTGCTCCAAACCTTCTTCACACGGGTGGCAATGCTGGCAGGAATCGACCATACAACCCACGCCGACCAAATCGCCCGTCTTGAATTTTTTCACTTCCGTGCCCACGCGTTTGACGCGGCCGACGATTTCATGGCCGGGCACCATCGGGTATTGACTCCAGCCCCAGTCGTTGCGCGCCTGATGCAAATCGGAATGGCACACGCCGCAATATTCGATGTCGATTTCCACATCACGGGCGCCCACTTCGCGGCGCTCGAATTCAAACAGCGCCAGAGGTGAGGCGCTGGATTGGGCGGCATAGCCGCGTACTTTGATGCTCATGATGTTTCCTTTCGCTTGGTTGATACGACAAAATTGTTGAGGCCGTCTGAAAGCCTGCGGCCTTGGCAAAATTCCCCGTTCGTCGCACCCGCGCAGGCGGGTGCCTAGGGCAAAGCGTAGCTTTGTTTGTCTGCCATGATTCTAAAAACTCAATTAGAATCATAAGATTGCTCATTTCCGATGACTGATAAATTCAAGCTGAAACTGTGCTTCAGACTGGGCACCCGCCTGCGCGGGCGCGACGGTTATTTTTTGCCCAGGCCCCTGCCTGTTCGAACAGATTCAGACGGCCTTGCCTTTATTCCACATCCACCCACCACCGCTCGTGCGGCAAGGTGCGGATATTGAACACTTCGCCGATTTGCGGCGTGGCGGTTTGCAGCGGTTTGCCTTCGGCGGCGGCCATAAAGCGCTCGATCGGCTCTTTCCAGGTATGGTAGGCCAAATCGAATTTCGCCCAATGTATCGGCATCACTGCCCTCGCCCCCACTTCCTGCGCCGCCTGCACCGATTGCTCCGGCGTCATGTGGATATTGGCCCAATCTTTGTTGTAGGCGCCGTTTTCCATCAAAGCCAAATCAAACGGGCCGTATTGGCGGCCGATTTCGGCAAAATGCCTGCCGTAGCCGCTGTCGCCGTTGAAAAACAGCGAAAATTCAGGCGATTTCACCACCCACGAGCCCCACAAAGTGGAGAAGCGGGTGTCGAAATTGCGGCCGCTGAAATGGCGGGCGGGCGCAAGAATCAAATCAATATCGCCAAACGCCGCCGCCTCGCCCCAATCCATTTCGGTGATTTTGCTGTCGGCAATGCCCCAGCGCTGCAAGTGCGCCTTCACGCCCAGCGGCACGTAAAAATGCCCCACTTTCGGCGCAATCTCTTGAATCGCACGATAATCGAGATGGTCGTAATGGTCGTGCGACAGCAAGACCGCATCCAGCGCGGGCAAGTCGGCGGTGGCGGGCGTGTGCGTCATCGCAAACGGGCTGCCCGCTACGGGAATCGGCGAGGCGCGGTAATACACCGGGTCGGTAATCAGGGTTTTGCCCATGGTTTTGAACAACACGGTCGAATGGCCGAGCCAGACGAAATCGCCGTCCTGCATCGCCGCCATATCCGGCCTGCGGCTCGGCAGCGGCGCGGCAGGATGCTTGCCCGGCGGCGGGCTCACCACCGAAACCAGCCAGTCGAAGATTGACGGCGAATCGGCGCCGCGCGTTTCAATCACCGTCGGCTCGGCATTGTTGAATTGCTTGCCGTCAAACTGCGGCGAAGCCTGGATTCTTGCCATGCTCGCCGCATCGGGTTTGCCACCGAACACAGGATGGAACGTCACAAAAGCCCAACCCGCCGCCGCCAGCAGCAACACGGCAGCCAGCAGCCATTTAATCAGGGTAAACATTATTTTCATGCCATAACCACGGTTGATGCCGTCTGAACAATAATCTGTTTCAGACGGCCTGTTGTTGAAATATAGTCGTTCCGTTAGCTTGATACAGCGTTGCTGCGCCTTGTCGTACTACCTGTACTGCCTGCGGCTTGCTGCCTTGTCTCAATCTAAATTGAAACGACTATATATTAGCCATAACGGAATAACTTTGCCCCATCATAGAAGATGACGGCGTGTGCGTAAATTGATAAATCGGCATTTGAGAATTTCCCGAAACGAAATAATGACAACAAGGCCGTCTGAACATTCAGACGGCCTTGTTGCCATGCTGCCGGATTACTGGTTTTTGCGGACATCCCTGAAAAACCAGACCGCCGCGCCGATAAACACCAGCACCGCCACAATCAGCAAAACAAACAAAAAAAGTTCCATGATGTTTTTCCAAATTGACCAAGCCCGAAAGTGTACGCCTCCGTGCCGCGGGCGGCAAGGCGGGTTCCGCCCGTATCCGTTCCGGCGTGGTTTCCATGACCGAGCGGCATATTTTGCATATCAGGCAGCAAGCCGCAGACAATACAACAGCAAGGAGATGGCGGACGATTCTTCCGGAATCACCGCCTTTTGTCCGCAATTGCCCCAAACCGTCAAAATTACGGTAATATTCAGGCAAATCGTTGGCTGCTTTCAGACGGCCTTTTTCAAGGAAACCACACAATGTTCAAACGCCCCGAAGAATTCATCATGGCCATTCTGGCCGCATTATGGGTGGTGCTCACTTATTTTCTGGCCGACTATTTCGGCGCGCCCACCCACACCACGCTGCTGATTACCGCGCTCACGCTGATTTGGGCGATTGTGTTTTTCATCGTCTGGCAGCGCAACGCCAGCCGCCTGATTTGGCCGCTGTTTCTCGGCCTGCTGGTGGCCTGCTGGTGGCCGTATCTCGACTGGTATGCAGTGAGCGACATTCTCGTGCCCGGCGCTTCGAGCGACACCATCGTCATTGCCAAACCGTGGTACGCCACCTGGACCTTCAAACTCATCATCGCCGTGATTCCCGTGTTGCTGGGCTATGCGGTGAAATGGAAACTGAAACGCAAGCTGCCGGTATCGAATATTCCGTAAAAAATATCCCGCAAACCGCACGCATCAAACACAGGCCGTCTGAAAAAACTTTCAGACGGCCTGTGTTTGATGCGCAGCCAATTTATTTATTCATGCCGGTAAAAGCGGCTCTTGAAATAAGCATCCGCCCCTTCGCGCAACAGCACCAGCGTGACCGCCGCCAGCGGCAAACCGATCAACATGCCCACAAAGCCCATCAGCTGTCCAAACGCCATCAGGGCGAAAATCACCCAGAAAGGCGACAGGCCGATGCGGTCGCCGACAATCTGCGGCGTGATGAAAAAGCTTTCCACAAACTGGCCGACGCCGAACACCGCCCACACCAGCAACAGGCCGTGCCACGAGCCGAATTGCAACAGCGCGGCAATGGTTGCCAGCAACAGGCCGGTAAACGCGCCCAAATAAGGCACAAACACCAAAATCCCCGCAATCATGCCGATGGCAAAGCCCGAATCCAGCCCGGTAAGCATCAGGCCGACGCCGTAAATCACGCCCATCACCAGCATCACCGTGAGCTGGCCGCGCAGGAATTCGCCCAAAACCTTATCCATATTGCCGCTGATGCGGTTGTAGGTATCCAGATAGCGGCGCGGCACCATTGCGCGGATGCCGTGCGACCAGCGCTGCCAGTCAAGCAAAAAGTAATACAGCAGAAAAGGCAGCAGAAAAAGGTTGGTCACGCCCAACACCACGCTGCCGCTCTGCTTCATCAGCGTCGGCGCGATTTTCTGGAACGCGCTGGTCAGCGAGCCCGTGTGCGACTGCAGCCAGGCCACAATCGTGTCTGCATCCAGCGACACATATTCGCCGGCAAAATCATTCACCCACGGCAGCAAGGTATTTTGCACATAGCCGACAAGCTGCGGCAGCCGCGTAACCATATTATTGAACTGGTTCACCAGCATCGGCACGATAATCAGCACCAGCGCCAGCAGCAGCAGCAGCGAGAAAATCATCACCAGCATCGCCGCCAGCCCGCGCTTCATGCCCTTGTCGCGCAATTTTTCCACCAGCGGGTTCAAAATATAAGCCAGCACCGCCGCCACGATAAACGGCGTGAGGATATTGCCGAGCGCGTAAAACAGCCACACCAGCACCGCCATCACCCCCACCCCAAACATCCACGGCCTGATGCCGCGTACTTTTTTCTGATACATAATCGGTTTTCCAATCAAAAACGCTGCAAGCATACCAGCTTGGCCGCCGCTTTGCATCTGCTGCGCAGGCCGTCTGAAATAATTTTCCACTCAACATCAAAGCCGCCCCAAAATCAGGTAAAATACGCCCGAATTCCACTTCCGAACAAGGCTTTCCCACATGAGCGATTCCCTGAGCTACCGCGACGCCGGCGTCGACATCGACGCAGGCGACCAACTGGTCGAAAACATCAAACCCTTTGCCAAGCGCACCATGCGTCCCGAAGTGTTGGGCGATTTGGGCGGCTTCGGCGCTTTGGTCGAAATCAGCAAAAAATACCAAAACCCCGTGCTGGTTTCGGGCACCGACGGCGTGGGCACCAAGCTCAAGCTCGCTTTTGACTGGGACAAACACGACACCGTCGGCATTGATTTGGTTGCCATGAGCGTCAACGATATTTTGGTGCAAGGCGCGGAGCCGCTGTTTTTCCTCGACTATTTCGCCTGCGGCAAGCTCGATGTCGCCCGCGCCACCGATGTGATTAAAGGCATCGCCCAGGGCTGCGAAGAATCCGGCTGCGCGCTCATCGGCGGCGAAACCGCCGAAATGCCCGGCATGTACCCGGAAGGCGAATACGATTTGGCGGGCTTTGCCGTCGGCGTGGTCGAAAAAGACCAAGTTATCAACGGCCGCAGCATCGTGCCCGGCGACGTGGTATTGGGCTTGGCTTCCAACGGCGCGCATTCCAACGGTTATTCTTTGGTGCGCAAAATCATCGAGCGCGACCAACCCGATTTGGATGCCGAATTCGACAAGGGCAAAACCCTGCGCCAAGCCATCATCGCCCCCACCCGTCTGTATGTGAAGCCGATTTTGGCCGCGCTGAAGCAGTTCACCATCAAAGGCATGGCGCACATCACCGGCGGCGGCATCACCGAAAACGTGCCGCGCGTATTGCCGGAAAACACCGTCGCCCAAATCGACGCCCAAGCATGGCCTCTGCCCAAGCTGTTCCAATGGCTGCAACAAGGCGGCAACGTGGAAACCCAAGAAATGTACCGCACCTTCAACTGCGGCATCGGCATGGTGGTCATCATTGCCAAAGAAGATGCCGAAGCCGTGCAAGCCTTTCTCGCCGAACAAGGCGAAACCGTGTACCGCCTGGGCGAAATCCGTGCGCGCAACGGCGACGAACACCAAACCCAGGTAGCCTGATTCTGCAATATATAAAAGGCCGTCTGAAATGCTTTTCAGACGGCCTTTTATATCGTCTTTAACAATGCTATAGTGGAAAAACTTAATTTTTAATACAAGGCAGCAAGCCTCAGACAGTACAAGCAGTACGGCAAGGCGCAGCTAACGCAGTAGATTTCTGATTTTATTTCGCTATAATATCCTTTTGCAATCACATCGCAATACACAATAATCACACAGGAGAAACCGAAAATGACCACCCCGCTGCCCCGCCCCGAAATCGACGAACACGGCCTGCTCGAATATTCCGTGGTGTATACCGACCGCGCCCTGAACCATATGTCGCAAAAGTTTCAGACGGCCTTGCGCGAAATTTCCGCCACCTTGAAACAAGTATACGCCGCCGAGCATGCCGCCGTAATTCCCGGCAGCGGCACTTCGGGCATGGAAGCCGTCGCCCGCCAGCTTGCCCGCAATGAAAAATGCCTGATTGTGCGCAACGGTTTTTTCAGCTTCCGTTGGACGCAAATCCTCGAAACCGGCGACATTGCAGCCGACACGCACGTGTTTACCGCCCGTCAAGACGATGCAGCACAAGCGCCTTTTGCACCCGCGCCGATTGAAGAAGTGGCCGCCGCCATCGCCGAATACCGCCCCGCCGTGGTGTTTGCCCCGCATGTGGAAACCGCGTCCGGCATCATGTTGCCCGATGATTACATCAAATCTCTGGCCGATGCGGTGCACGCCGTCGGCGGTTTGCTGGTGATCGACTGCATCGCCTCCGGCTGCATCTGGCTCGATATGGCCAAACTCGGTATCGACGTATTGATTTCCGCGCCGCAAAAAGGCTGGAGCGGCTCGCCCTGCTGCGGCCTGGTGATGCTCAACGAGGCCGCTTATCAAAAAGTGCAGGCCACCGAATCCGACAGCTTCACGCTCGATTTGAAAAAATGGCTGCAAATCATGGAAGCCTTTGAAAACGGCGGCCACGCCTACCACGCCACCATGCCCACCGATGCGCTGCTGGTCTTGCATGAAGTGATGCAAGAAGCCGAAGCCATCGGTTTTGACGAACTGAAAAACCGCCAAATCGAGCTGGGGCAAAAAATGCGCGCGCTGTTGGCGGCAGAAGGCTTTGCCAGCGTGGCCGCAGCCGGTTTCGAAGCGCCCGGCGTGGTGGTGAGCTACACCGCCAACCCCGATATTCAAAACGGCAAGGCATTTCTCAACCAAGGCATGCAGATTGCCTCGGGCGTGCCGCTGCAATGCGGCGAACGCAGCGATTTTTCCACCTTCCGCTTAGGCCTCTTCGGCCTCGACAAGCTGCAAAACGTCGAGCGCACGGTGGCGCTGTTTGCCGAAACACTGGCGAAAGTAAAATAAACTTTTCAGACGGCCTCATGCAGATTGGCCGCCCACGCAAGCGCTTGTTCTGCTACAATAATGCCCTTGCTTTTTCAGACGGCCTGTTACATGCAAAGGCCGTCTGAAACGCTTTTACTGTTTGCATTCAAAAATCAAAGATTATCGCCATGAGCATCACCCAAGACAAAAAACCATTCGAGCGCCCGGTATTGGTGCCGCCCGGCGGCGAGAAAAAAGTGCTGCTGCATTCCTGCTGCGCACCCTGCTCCGGCGAAGTGATGGAAGCCATGCTGGCTTCGGGCATCGACTACACGATTTATTTCTACAACCCGAATATCCATCCGAAAAAAGAATACGAAATCCGCAAAAACGAAAACATCGCCTTCGCCGAAAAGCACAATATTCCTTTTATCGATGCCGATTACGATGTGGA
Organism: Neisseria sp.; assembly: GCA_030538415.1. GTDB lineage: Bacteria > Pseudomonadota > Gammaproteobacteria > Burkholderiales > Neisseriaceae > Neisseria. Next base: position 21,243 of record JAUNTY010000011.1, read on the forward strand.
TAACTGGTTTGAACGTGCCAAAGGCATGGAAATGGAGCCCGAGCGCGGCATCCGCTGCACCATGTGTTTCGACATGCGTTTCGAGCGCACCGCGCTGTATGCCCACGAACACGGCTTCCCCGTCATCACCAGCAGCCTCGGCATTTCGCGCTGGAAAAACATGAGCCAAATCAACGATTGCGGCCAGCGCGCCGCCGAAAAATACCCCGATTTGGTGTATTGGGATTTCAACTGGCGCAAAGGCGGCGGCAGCGCGCGCATGATTGAAATCAGCAAGCGCGAGCATTTCTACCAGCAGGAATACTGCGGCTGCGCCTATTCGCTGCGCGATTCCAACCACCACCGCAAATCGCAAGGCCGCGCGCCGATTAAAATCGGTGTAAAATACTACGGCGACGAAGACGAAGAATAAACCATCTTCGCGGGCGTGGCGCAACGGTAGCGCAGCAGCTTCCCAAGCTGAAGGTTACGGGTTCGATTCCCGCCGCCCGCTCCAACCCTGAAAATCCCCGGTTACCCGACCGGGGATTTTGTTATTCAAGATGCCGGTTTATGCCGCCACCGCGCCATTTATAGTCGAAGAAATGAGTTTCTGCTACGGCGTTGGCTCGCCTTGCCGTACTATAGTGGAAAAACTTAATATTTGATACAAGGCAGCAAACCGCAGACAGTACAGATAGTACGGCAAGGTGCAGCAACGCTGTATCAAACTAAATTGGAACGACTATACATGCTTGCTTTACCGCCCGCCTCCTGCAGCGGCGGCACATTCCCAATCGCTTTGTTCACTGCCACGAAGCGGCTGTTGAGGTCGCTTTCGGCGGCGGTGAGTTCGCTTTGGGCTTGCAGTCGGCTGCGTTGGGCATCGAGCACGCTGCTGAAATCTGCCAAGCCTCTTTGGTAGCGTGCTTGCAGCAGGCGGTGGGCTTCGGTGGCGCTGGCGGCGCGTTGGCTGAGTGCTTTGACTTGTTGTTGCGCGGCGGCGTAGTGGCTGAGGGCTTCGTCGATTTCTTTCCAGGCGGCGAGGATGGTTTTTTGGTAGTTTACTGCGGCTTCTTGTTGTTGCAGTTCGCGCAGTTGCACCACGCTGACGCGGCGGCCGTGGTCGAAAATAGGCAGGTCGAGGCTGGGGCCGATTGACCAGGTGCGGCTGCCCCAGCTCATGAATTCGCTGCCTTGATAGCTTTCGCTGCCGAATGAGGCGCCGATGCGCACGCTCGGATACAGCGCTGCTTTGGCCACGCCGATTTGGGCGGTGGCGCTGTGCAGGGCGGCTTCGGCGGCGAGGATGTCGGGACGGCGGCGGGCGACTTCAGATGGCAGGCCGAGCTTCAAATCGGGCAGTTGCGTATTGGCTTGGGTTTGCGCCTGCAACAGGGCGTTGAGTGCGCCGGGTTGCTCGCCCAACAGTAAGGCAATGCGGCCGATGGCGGCGTTGCTCTGCGCGATCAGGGCGGGCAGTTGCGCTTCGGTGGCGGCCAGCTCGGTTTGCTGGCGTTGCAGCTCGATGCTGTTGTTCAGCCCGCGACGTACACGGCTTTGCAAAAGTGCGGTCTGCTCGCGCAGGGCGGCGATGTTGTCGCGCTGGATGGCGGTTTGCTTTTGCAGGCTGCGCAGGTCGAAATAGTTTTGCGCCACTTCGCTCGCCAGCGTCAGCCGCGCCCATTCGAGCAAGGCGGCTTGTTGGCGCACGTCGGCATCGGCGGCTTCGATGCTGCGGCGGATGCGCCCCCAAAAATCGGGCTCCCACGAGGCATCGAAGCCGACCTGATAATCGGTGTAGGGCGAGGCCAGGGTGGCGGCGAGCTGGTCGCGGTTGCTGCCGCCGACGGCATCGAGCATGCGCGTGCTGGCGCCGTATTCGCTGATGCGCTGGCGGTTGACACCGCCTTGCAGGTTCACGTCCACCCCGCGTTGGGCGGCGGCGCCGACGCGTTGCATACGCGCCTGGGCAAAACGCAGCGCGGCGGTTTGCACGTCGGGGCTGTCGGCAAGCGCACGGCTTTCCAGTTGGTTTAAGACGGGGTCGTTAAACGCGCGCCACCAGTCGGCAGGCAGCACGGCATCGCTGATCACGGGCAGTTGCAGCTCGCTGCCGTTGTGCAGGTTTTGCCAACTGTCGGCGCGGGCGTGGATTTGCGGTTGTTGGAAATCGGGGCCGACGGCGCAGGCGCTGAGGGCGAGTGCCAGTGCGGTCGGCAAACAGAAGCGAAGTGCGGTTTTCATAGGTTTTTTCTCTTGTTAAGCGGCCTTTCAGACGGCCTCTAATCTCTTGACTGTTTTATGCCAAACGGTTGCGGAACAGCCACGCCGCCAGCGGCAGGGTGACGGCGGCGACCGCCAGCAGCGGCACAAAACTTGTTGCCACGTCGGCAAATGTCGCCCCTTGCAGATAAACGCGGCGCACGATGTCGATGCCGAAGCGCAGCGGGTTGACATAAGTTGCGGTTTGCAGCACTTCGGGCATGTTTTTCACCGAGGTGAGCAGGCCGGAGAGCAGCATCAGCGGCATAATCAGCACGAAAGTGTAGAGCATCGCCTGCTGCATCGTTGCCGACAGCGCCGAAATCGACAGCCCGATGCCGACCGCCGCCACGGTAAACATCAGCAGCCCGCCATACAGCAGCCACAGCGAGCCCGCCATCGGAATCTGAAACCAGAAGCGGATAATCAGCAAAATAATCGTCGATTGCACCAACCCGACGCAAATCGAGGGAACCGCCTTGCCGACCAGAATCTGCATCGGCGTCAGCGGCGTCACCAGCAATTGGTCAAACGTACCCTGTTCGCGCTCGCGCGCCACCGACAAGGCCGCCAACAGCAGGGTTTGTATCATGCTGAGCGAGGCAATCAGCGCGGGCATCATCGTCCAGCGCGATTCCAGATTGGGGTTGTACCACACCCGTTTTTCAATGCCGACAGCCGGTGCACCGCTCAGCTGCTGGTTGTAACTACTAACGATATTCGCCATGTAGCCCGCCGCCGAACCGGCGGTGGAGGAGTTGCGCCCGTCGAGAATCATCTGCAACGGCGCTTCCTGTCCGGCGTTCAGACGGCCTTCGAAATCACTCGGAATGCTCAGCACCAGCAGCGCCTGCCCGTTGTCGATGACCGTGGCAATCTGCGTGGGCGAATCGAGCGTGGCGACGCGGTGGAACACGCCGGTGCCGTCGAGTTTCGACACCAGCTCCACCGCTGCCGCGCCGCGGCTCTGATCGAGCAGCGCATACGGCACGTTGGTGAGGTCGTAAGTCGCGCCGTAGCCGAACAGCAGCGCCTGCAACAGCGGCGGCACAAACAGGGTGACGCGGTTGGCGGGGTCTTTCAGAATCGCCAGAAATTCTTTGCGTATCAAGGCGATAATTTGCCAGAATGTTTCCATCGTTTAATCCAGTTTCTTCTGCAAAGTGCGGGTGGCCGCACCGATCAACACCAGCGCATACAGCGCCAGCACCGCGCAATTTTTGGCTATCATCGTCCAATTGTTGCCCGCCAGAAACAGCGTTTTCACCAGCTCCATAAAATAGGTGGCGGGCAGCAGATGGCTGATGACCTGAATCGCCGTCGGCACGTTGCGCAGGTCGAACACGAAGCCCGACAGCATCATCGCCGGTAAAAAACTCGCCAACATCGCCAACTGGCTGGCCTGAAACTGGTTGCGGGTTTTGCCCGAAATCAGCAGCCCGATGGCGAGCGACACCAACAGATACAGCAGCGAGGCGAAGATCAGCACCGCCAGCGAGCCGCGTATCGGCACGCCGAACAAAAAACGCGCCGCCAACAGACACATCAGCAAATCCACCGCGCCGATCAGCATATACGGCGCGAGCTTCGCCAACACCAGCTCCAGCGGTTTCACCGGCGTGACAAACAGCGATTCCAGCGTGCCGCGTTCCCATTCGCGCGCAATCAGCAGCGAGGTGAGAAACGCGCCGATCAGCGTCAGCACCAACACCAGCAAGCCCGGCACCAGATACCAGGTGCTGTTGCCCGCTTCGTTGAACCACATCCGCTGCACAATCGTCACCCCGCCGCCCGCATTCAGACGGCCTGCGCGGTCGGCCTGCAACTGCGCGTATTGGCCGACGGCGGCGCTGATGTAGCTTTCCATCGTTTCGGCGGTGCTGGAATTGGTGCCGTTGAGAATCAGCTGGATTTGCGCCGTGCCGGCGTTGAATTGGCGGCTGAAATCGGGCGGAATGCGCACAATCGCGTCCACCTGCTCGCTGTTGAGCAATTGTGTGGCGGTCTGCATGTCCGCCGTGCGCTGCGGCGCAAGGTAAGCCGAGCCCTGCAGGCCTGCCAACAGGTTTTGCGCCGTGGGCGAAGTGTCTTCCAACACCACCGCCACACCGGCGTTTTTCACGTCAAACGACAAGCCGTAGCCAAACAGCAAAATCAGCGCCAGCGGCAGCAGCAGCCCCACCAGCAGATTGCTTTGGTCGCGCAGCATCTGGCGCGTTTCCTTGCGCACCAGCGCCGCAAAACGGCGGATAAAACCCGAATCAGCCTGCATGTTGCGCTCCTTCTGCCGCCTGTTCCGCTTTCAGACGGCCTTGTTCCACAATGGCGATAAAGGCGCTGTTCATGTCGTCTGCCGCCGCGCCGCCCGCCTGTTGGCGCACTTCGCGCGGCGTGCCCAGCGCCAGCAGTTTGCCGGCGTCCTGAATGGCGATGCGGTCGCAATATTCGGCTTCTTCCATAAAATGGGTGGTGATGATGACGGTGACGCCGCTTTGCGCCAGCGTGGTGATGGTGCGCCAAAACGCGCGCCGCGCCAGCGGGTCGATGCCGCTGGTGGGTTCGTCGAGAAACAGAATCTGCGGCTTGTGCAGCAAACCCGCCGCCATCGCCAGCCGCTGTTTGTAGCCGCCCGGCAAAATGCCGCTGACCGCGTCGGGCTGCAATTCAAACTGCCGCACCACTTCTTTGATCCGCGCCCGCAGCGCCTGCCCGCGCAAGCCGTAGGCGCCGCCGAAAAATTCCAGATTTTCCTGCACGTTCAAATTGCCGTAGAGGGCGAATTTTTGCGACACATAACCGATCCGCGCCCGCGCCGCCGCCCGTGCCGTGCGCAGGTTCACCCCCGCCACTTCGAGAAAGCCGCTGCTGGCGGGCAACAGGCCGCAGAGCATGCGAAAGGTGGTGGTTTTGCCCGCGCCGTTCGGCCCCAGCAAGCCGAAAATCTCACCGTGCGCCACTTCGAACGAGGTGCTGGCGACGGCGGTGAAATCACCGAATGTGCGCACCAAATCGCGCACCACGATGGCCGGTTTGTCGGCGTTGGACTGCGCAAGTGCGGTCGGTGCGGCCGATGCCGTCTGAACCGCACTTGCGCTGTTTGAGACCGCACTTTCACTGCTTGAGGCCGTCTGAACCGCACTTTGCTGTTGGCTTTTTTGCTGGGTTTGATATTGGCGCAGCAGCATCATAAAGGTGTCTTCCAGCATTTCCGGACGCGCTTGCAGCGGCATTTGCGGCAGCAGCGCCGCCACCTGGCTCAATTCCACTTCGGGTTGGCGGATAAACGCCACCTCGCCGCCTTTGGGCACGGCATCGACAATGATGTTTTCCGCATCATACAAACGCGCCTGCACGTCCCGCGCCGGGGTGTTGGCAGGCGGCGACACCTTGAAGGTCAGCCCGCGGGCGCGTTGGCGCAGCTCGGCAGGCGAACCTTGCGCCAGCAGCTTGCCCTGGTGCATCACAAACACCTGTTCGCAACGTTCCGCTTCGTCCATATAAGCGGTGCTGACCAACACGCTGAGTTTTTCCTCGTCCACCAATTGCTGCACGATTTTCCACAAATCGCGCCGCGACAGGGGATCGACGCCCACGCTCGGCTCGTCGAGCAGCAGCAAATCGGGCGTGCGCACCAAGGTGCAGGCCAAGCCCAGTTTCTGCTTCATGCCGCCGGACAATTTGCCCGCCGGGCGGTCGGTGAAACGCGCCATGTCGGTCATTTCCAGCATGCGCCCGAAACGCTCGCGCCGCACCGCCTGCGGCACGCCGTGCAAATCGGCATACAAATCCAGATTTTCCTGCACGCTCAAATCTTCATACAAGCCGAAGCGCTGCGGCATATAGCTGATGCGGCTCTGCACCGCCTGCGGATTGGCGGACACGTCTTCGCCCAACACGTTCAGACGGCCTGAATCCGCCTTTAACAGCCCGGCAATCAAACGCATCAACGTGGTTTTGCCCGCGCCGTCGGGACCGACCAGCGCGGTCAGCCTGCCGGCTTCCACGTTGAGCGAAATATCGTCGAGCGCGAGCAGCGGCGAGCCGTCGGGCGCGGTGAAGGTTTTGCGCAAGCCGTTGGCGGTAATGGTGTGATGGTTCATGGCGTTACGGCTTTTCGGCGCTCAAATCCAGGCGCACGGTGGCAGGCTGCCCCAAGCGCAATTGGTTGTGCGGATCTTGCACCAACACGCGGATTTCATACACCAGGCTGGAGCGCAGCTCTTGGGTTTGCACCGATTTGGGCGTGAATTCCGCCACCGAGGAAATATAGCCGACGCTGCCGCTAATCGGCTGGTTCGGCGCGCTGTCGGTGGTGACGCTCGCGCCCATGCCCGATTTCACCTTGCCCAAATCCGGCTCGCTGATGTAGGCGCGGATCCATTTCGGCTCGGTCAGCGCCAGCGTAAACGCCGGTTTTTGCGGCGACGCCATGTCGCCCGGCTCCAGCAAACGCGCCCGCACCACGCCCGCCACCGGCGCTTGCAGCTCGCCCTGGCCGATTTGGTATTGCAACAAATCGCGTTTCGATTCCACCGCTTTCAGCTGCGCATCGGCGGCGGCAATGTCTTCCTTGCGCGTGCCTTCCTGCAACAACTTCAGCGCGTCGCGCTGCTCCGCCAGCTGCGCCTCGGCAACCTTGGCGGCGCTGCGGGCGGCATCCAATTCCTGCGCGCTGGTGGCCTTGCCTGCGGTATCGGCAGAGACCGCCTGCAAACGCGCCAACTCATTTTTCGCCTGCGCCGCCTGCGCTTGCGCCGCATTCACCCGACTTTTCGCCTGCGCCAATTCCTGCGGGCGCGCACCGTTGCGCAGCCGCGTCAGGTTTTCGCGCTGCGCTGCAATCTGTGCCGCAGCTTCATCCGCCTGCAACGCAAGCGCTTCGGTATCGAGCTGCCCCAACACCTCGCCACGTTGCACCACATCGCCTTCTTCCACATTCAGGCTCTTGATGCGCCCGGTGCCGTCAAACGCCAGCGATACCTGACGGATATCGACATTGCCGTTCAACACCAGCGTATTCGGGTCGCTCTGGTTGCGGCTCTGCCACCAATAAGCCGCGCCCGCCGCCACTGCCACAGCCGCCAGCGCAGCCACGATTGTTTTTTTGTTCATAGAAATTCCTGCCGTGATTCATTCGGATGGCAGGATTATAGCATTAGTTTAAAATTAATTTAAACTAAATTTGAGTTAAATTTAAAATTAAGCGACAATGGGCAATCGACAAAAAGGCCGTCTGAAACCGCACTTGCGCTTTTCAGACGGCCTGAATACCAGCAATCACGTAGAGAAGTACGAACATGAATAACCCAGCCCGCGCCAGCCGCGCCGACGGCGCCGACACCCGCGCCCGCATTCTCGAAACCGCAGGCGAACTCTTTGCCGCGCAAGGCTTTGCGCAAACACCGAACAAAACCATCGCCGCCGCCGCCCAGGTGGATTTGGCCTCGATCAACTACCATTTCGGCAACCGTGAAGGCCTGTATCAGGCGGTGTTGGTCGAAGCCCACCGCCGCACCATCAGCCTCGCCGACCTGCAACAGCTCGCCGACAGCCCGCTCAGCGCCGAAGCCAAACTGCGCCTGCTGCTGGACGGCGTGATGCGCAAAATCCTCGCCGAACAAGGCTGGCACACCCGCGTGATGGCGCAAGCCTTCGCCCAACCCGTGCAAAGCCACCAACTGCTGGAGGGGGAAATCCTGCCCAAATCGGTGCTGACCAAACAAATCGCCAGCGACATCAGCGGCATCCCCGCCGCCGAACCCGCGCTGCAACTCTGCATGATCAATATCCTCGCGCCGGTGCTGATGCTGTTTTTATTCGGCCACCACCTGCCCGCCCCGCTGCAAGGCATCGACACCCGCAACCCCGACGCCCTGGCGGAGCATTTCCACCGTTATGCCGTAGCGGGATTGCAGGCAGCGGGAGACGCGTGGCGGGCGAAGCGGGAATAAACGGTTAGGCCGAGGCCTTTGCAAAATACTTTTTTCTTGGAAATATCCATTACATCCGTCATTCCGGCGCAGGCCGGAATCCATTTCGCCAAGATTCAGTTATTTAATTTCAAATGGGTTTTCATGGCGGGCTATGGATTCCGGCCTGCGCCGGAATGACGGAGCGGATGCTTTTGTGATACAGCAATAGGTATTTTGCAAAGGTCTCAGGCCGTCTGGAAACCTTGATGCAGCAAAGTATAGTCGGAGAAATTAGATTCTGATACAAGGCGGTGAGCCGCAGACAGTACAGATAGTACGACAAGGCGAGCCAACGCCGTAGCAGAATCTATAGTCGTTTCAATTTAGATTGATACAGCGTTGCTGCGCCTAGCCGTACTATCTGTACTGTCTGCGGCTTGCTGCCTTGTCTCAATCTAAATTGAAACGACTATAATTTCTTCGACTATACGGTTTCAGACGGCCTGTACTTCCATACTTACACTTCATACGCACTTCATACGGCGTTGCGGCGCCTTGCCGCCACCGGCGACTTTATAGTGAAAAAACGGCTGCCGACAAATCATTGTCGGCAGCCGTTTCGGCATACACCAAGCTCAATCCGCAATAATATCGAAATTATTGTCGCTGAATTTGGTGTCCGGCACATTCACAATCAGCGGATCGACCGCGCCGATGGCTTTGACGTCTTTGCCCGGGTAATCCAGCGTGTGCAAGAATGCGCGGATGCAGTTCAGACGGGCGCGTTTTTTATCGTCCGACTTAATAATCATCCACGGCGCGTCGCCGGTGTGGGTGTGGAAAAACATGGCGTTTTTCGCATCGGTGTAATCGTCCCAGCGGTCGAGCGACTGGATATCGACCGGTGAGAGTTTCCAGTGTTTCAAAGGGTCGTCGCGGCGGGAGATAAAGCGGCGCAGCTGCTCTTCCCGACTCACCGAAAACCAGAATTTGAACAGATGGATGCCGCTGGCCGCCAGCATGCGCTCGAATTCGGGGGTCTGACGCATAAACAGCAGGTATTCGTGCGGCTGGCAAAAACCCATCACGCGCTCGACACCGGCGCGGTTGTACCACGAGCGGTCAAAAAACACCATCTCGCCTGCAGTCGGCAGATTCTGGATATAGCGTTGGAAATACCATTGGCCTTTTTCGGTTTCGGTCGGTTTCTCCAGCGCCACCACCCGTGCGCCGCGCGGGTTCAGATGCTCCATGAAGCGTTTGATGGTACCGCCCTTGCCTGCCGCATCGCGCCCTTCGAAAATGCTCACAATGCGCTGGCCGGATTCTTTCACCCAGCTCTGCACCTTTAAAAGCTCGATTTGCAGCTTTTTCTTTTCCCGCTCATACACGCGGCGGCTCATGCGGGTGCGGTAGGGATAGGCTTCGGGCAGCGGCGCTATGCTCGAATCTTCCGAACTGCGCGGCCCCTGATATTCCAACACCGCTTCTTCAAACACCGGCAATTCGTCTTTTTTGTTGCCCAAATCCACTTGTTCAAACGGTTTCAATTGATGTTCGTTCATAAAATAATACTCCTTCCGTTGGCCATAAAATTATTAATATTATGAGTATATTTTAAACCTTTTTAACAAAAACAAACATAAAAATCCGATATTTTTTTCGCCAACTGCATAGGCCGTCTGAAACATGTTTGCATAAAACGGGGTCTGCATTGCCTCGGCGAAGCAGAAACCAATTTCTTCGACTATAAAATCAAAATATCGCCATCGGCCATTGAAGGAAGCTATATAATGGGCGCTTTCCATTTCCTTCCCACCGGCCATGCCCTATTTCGCCCTGCTGGACGACGCCCTGCGCAACCGCGCCAGACTCTACCATAACCACCTGCACAGCCAGTTTCTGACGGCAGACCGGCTCGACAGCCTCGACAGCTGCCTGCAAGACGGCTGGCGGCAGGGTCGGCACGTGGTGGTGTGCGCCGACTACGAATTCGGTTTGCCCCTGCTCGGCCTGCCAGCGCCCAAGCCGGGCTATCTGGCGCTGCACTGGTTTGCCGACTGTGCCGAAATTGACAGCCCTGAAGCTTGGCTGCAAAGCCGATATGATGCCGACGCGCCCGCCGGGATTGCCGCGCCGCAAAGCGACACCGCCGAAGCGCACTACCTGCACGCCGTTGCCGCCGTCCGGGCCGCCATCGGCCGCGGCGAAACCTATCAAATCAACTACACCACCCGCCTGCACCTGCAAAGCTACGGCAACCCCGTCAAGCTTTACCACCGCCTGCGCCAACCCGTGCCTTACGGCGCGCTCGCCCACCTGCCCGACGCCGCCGCACAAGCCCGATGGACGCTCTGCTTTTCGCCCGAGCTGTTTCTCGACATCACTGCAGACGGCCTAATTAAAACTGAGCCGATGAAAGGCACCGCGCCGGTATTGCAGGACGGCGGCGACGAAGCCCGCGCGGCCGCGCTGCAAAACGACCCCAAAAACCGTGCCGAGAATGTCATGATTGTCGACCTGCTGCGCAACGACTTGGGCAAAATCGCCGTCACCGGCAGCGTGCGCGTGCCCGAGCCGTTTAAAGTCAGCCGCTTCGGCAGCGTGTGGCAGATGACCAGCGCCGTCGAAGCCCGAGTCCGCCCGGGCATACGCGCCGCCGACATTTTCCGCGCCGCCTTTCCCTGCGGCTCGATTACCGGCGCGCCCAAGCGCATGAGCATGCAGATTATCGACACCCTCGAAAGCGCACCACGCGGCCTCTACACCGGCAGCATCGGCTGGCTCGCCCCCTGCGGCAGCGGCCTCGGTTTTCACGGCTGCCTCAACGTGGTCATCCGCACCCTGCAACTCACGCCGCGTTCAGACGGCCTCTATCAAGGCGTTTACGGCGTCGGCTCCGGCATCGTGGCCGACAGCGTCGCTGCCGACGAATTCACCGAATGCCGCTGGAAAGCCGGTTTCCTCAACCGCCTCGCGCCCGAATTCGGCCTCTTCGAAACCCTGCGCGTGCAGCACAAAACCTGCGCCCTGCAAGCGCTGCACCTCGCCCGGCTGCAGCAATCCGCCGCCGCCCTCAACCTGCCGTTTCCCGACGACGCCGAAAGCGTCCTCAACAATTATCTGGATGCGCTGCCCGACGGGCGGCTCTACCGCGTCAGAATCGGGCTGGCGGCGTCAACAGCGTCATCCGCGCACGATTCGGGCAACAGCGGCCTCAGCTTTGCCCACTCGCCCTGCGAAGACCTCAATGCCCCGCAATACGCGCTGCTTGCCACACAAACCCTGCCCCGCCGCGACCACCTGCGCCGCTTCAAAACCACCCGCCGCGCGCAGTATGACCACGGCTGGCAAAACGCAGAACGGCAAGGCGCTTTCGACAGCCTGTTTTTCAATTCAGACGGCCACCTGCTGGAAGGCGGCCGCAGCAACGTGTTTGTGCGCTTCGGTAACGAATGGCACACGCCGCCGCTCGCGCTCGACATCCTCAACGGCGTGATGCGCCAACACATCCTGCTGCATCCGCAAGCCTTCCTGCACACCGACACCGTGCACGAGAGCCGGATAACGCGCACGCAACTGCTGCAAGCCGACGAAATCAGGCTTTGCAACGCCCTACGCGGCCTGTTTGCCGTATCATTGCGGCAGCTGGAATCCGGAAAAGCGTAATCAGGCAAAGAGGCTGAAACCTTTGCAAAAAACAACCGTCGCGCCCGCGCAGACAGGTGCCCAGTGCAAAACGCGGCTTAGCTTGTCCGCCCATTTCCCCGAATCTATAGTGGGAAAACTTACTCTAATACAAGGCAGCAAGACGCAGACAGTACAGATAGTACGGCTAGGCGCAGCAACGCCGTAGTAGGAATTAAGTTTTTCCACTATAAAACTCCAATATTCATCATAAAGTTGCGCATTTTCAGGGCTGGCAAGTTTGAGCTGAAGCGTTGTTTCAGACTGGGCACCTGTCTGCGTGGGTGCGACGAGCGGGGAATTTTGCAAAGACAACAGGCCGTCTGAAATATTTCAGACGGCCTGTCATGGGCAGCTTCAAATCAAGCTTCAGCGGCGTATTGCTTCAACAGCTCGCGGAATTCGGCGCCGGTTTCAGGGTGCTTCAGGCCGTAGGCCAGCGTGGCTTCCAGATAGCCGAGCTTGTTGCCGCAATCGTAGCGGCGGCCTTCAAAAGCGTGCGCCAACACGAATTCGTGATCCAGCAGGCGGGCGATGCCGTCGGTGAGCTGGATTTCGTTGCCCGCGCCGCGCGGCAGGTTGGTGAGCAGGTCGAAAATGCGCGGGGTGAGGATGTAGCGGCCGACCACGGCGAGGTTAGAGGGCGCTTCTTCGGGCTTGGGCTTTTCAACGATATTGGTGATGCGCTGGTAACTTTTCAGCCGCTCCACTTCGACGATGCCGTATGAGCCGGTTTGCGAAGGATCAACGGTTTCTACGCCGAGTACGCTGTTGCCGGTCTGGTTATACACGTCCACCATCTGCTTGAGCGCGCCTTTGGGGGCGTCGATAAGGTCGTCGGCCAAAATCACCGCAAACGGCTCGTCGTTGACCGCCGCCTGGGCACACAACACGGCATGCCCCAAGCCCAGCGCTTCGGCCTGGCGGATATACAGGCAGGTGATTTCCGGCGGCAGGATGTCCTGCACATAAGACAGCAGCTTTTCCTTGTTACGCTGCGACAACTCGGTTTCGAGCTCGTAGGCTTTGTCAAAATGGTCTTCGATACTGCGCTTGTTGCGGCCGGTGACAAACACCATTTCGGTGCAGCCTGCTTCCACGGCTTCTTCCACCGCATACTGAATCAGCGGCTTGTCTACAATCGGCAGCATTTCCTTCGGGCTGGCCTTGGTGGCGGGCAAGAAACGGGTGCCCATGCCGGCCACGGGAAATACGGCTTTTTTAATCGGTTTCATGGTTTCTCCAGAATTACAGGGTATTGTTCCGACAATCATCATCATGAAGAGTTTCCGGGATGATTTCCCGGCGGTTGCCATCATTACCCATCCTGCTCCCGCCTGCAAACGAATCTGCCGAACGGCGTGTATCTTAATGTAGTCGGCGATGGTTTGGCAATCAGCGGCGCATCAGACGGATTTTTCCGGCAATCGCGCGACAGCGTGGCCGCTCAGGCTCCCGTCTGCAGCAAATCCAGCAGCGCCGCTTCATCCAATACCGCCACGCCGAGGTTCAAGGCTTTTTCCAGCTTGCTGCCTGCCGCTTCGCCCGCCACCACATAATCGGTTTTTTTCGACACGCTGCCCGTCACCTTACCGCCCGCCGCTTCAATCATCGCTTGCGCTTCGTCGCGCTTTAAGGTCGGCAGCGTGCCGGTGAGCACAAAGGTTTTGCCTGCAATGCGGCTGTTGAGGCCGTCTGAAACTTCGGTTTTGTTTTCAGACGGCATCTCGGCCAAAAACTGCCGCATGGTTTCGAGTAAAATGTGATTAGCGTTTTCGCCGCGCCATGTCTGCCATTCTTTCGGCAAGGCTTTGTCTTGCAACAGGCCGTCCACGCTCTGCCCGGCCAAGTCCCAAAGCGCTTGGGCGCGGGTTTCGGTGAGTTTGAAATCGGGCAGCCGCGCCAGCCAGCGCGCGGGGGTAATGTATTCGGCGAGGCGCAGGGTTGGCGGCTGGTTTTTCGGGGCGACGCCGACGGCGAGCAATTCGTCCAGCATCGCGCTTTGTTCGGCTTGGGCGAAGAAGTGCGCCGCCGATTGCGCCACCACGCTGCCGATGTCGGGCAGACAGGCCAACACCGGCTCCGGCGCGCGGCGCACGTTTTCCAGCGTGCCGAAGGCTTGGGCGAGGATTTTGGCGGTGCGCTCGCCGACGTGGCGGATGCCGAGCGCAAACAGGAAGCGCGCCAAATCGGGCTGTTTGCTGGCTTCGATGCCCGCCAGAATGTTTTCCGCCCATTTGGTCGGCGACTGCTTTTTGAGGCCGCCCCCGCCTAAAGCCTGCGGGGATGACGTTTCTGAAAGCGCGGTTTCGTCCTCTTCGGCATTGGCCTTGTCTTTCATCTGCTGCAACAGCGCCACATTGAGACGGTATAAATCAGCGAAATGGTGCACCAGATCCTGCGCCACCAAAGCCTCGATTTGGCGTTGCCCCAAGCCGTCGATGTCCATCGCTTTGCGTGAGGCGAAATGAATCAGGCCCTGCGCCCGTTGCGCTTTGCAGAGCATACCGCCGCTGCACCGCGCGACGGCTTCGCCGTCTTCACGCTCGATGGCGCTGTGGCAAATCGGGCAAGCGGCGGGCAGGCGGTATTGCGGATAGCGTGGTATCTGCGCGATTTGATTGTTTTCAGACGGCCTTTGCGGTTCGGCGAACAAATCGTCTTGGAGATTGCCTTTTAGGCCGTCTGAAGCGGGTTCGGCTGTTTGTTCAATTGTCTGCATCGGCCGCCGTTCAAACACCACCCGCACCACTTCGGGAATCACATCCCCCGCGCGGCGCACCACCACGGTGTCGCCGACGCGCACGTCTTTGCGCTGGGTTTCGCCCTCGTTGTGCAGCGTGGCGTTGGTAACGGTCACACCGCCGACGGAAACGGGCTGCAAACGGGCAACGGGCGTAACCGCGCCGGTGCGCCCGACTTGCACATCAATCGCTTCGACAATCGTGAGCGCTTCTTCGGCGGGGAATTTGTGCGCAATCGCCCAGCGCGGCGCGCGCGAGATAAAACCCAACGTTTGCTGTTGCGCCAGCGAATTGACTTTAATCACCATGCCGTCGATTTCATACGGCAATTCGGGGCGTTTTTGCGACATTTGTTCGTAAAATGCCAATATGTCGTCGATATTGTCGAAACAGGCAAAATGGCCTTCGGGCAGGCTGAATCCGAGTTCGCGAGCATAATGGAGTTCGTCGAGATGGCTTGCCAACAGCTTGCCGCCTTGTTGCCGCGCAATGCCGTAGGCAAAAAAATGAAGGCGGCGGCGGGCGGTGATGCGCGAATCGAGTTGGCGCAAACTGCCGGCAGCGGCGTTGCGCGGATTGGCAAAGGTTTTTTGGCCTTCGGCTTCCTGGCGGACATTGAGCGCTGCAAAATCGGCTTTCAGCATCAATACTTCGCCGCGGATTTCAATCAATTCGGGTATGTGGCCGCCGTGCAAGCGCAAGGGGATATTGGCAATGGTGCGCACGTTTTCGGTCACGTCTTCGCCGCTGGTGCCGTCACCGCGCGTGGCCGCCTGCACCAGCACGCCGTCGCGATAAAGCAGGCTGATGGCGAGGCCGTCGAATTTCGGTTCGATCACATATTCGGGCTTTTCCGAGCCCAAGCCGCCGCGCACACGCTCGTCAAACGCCCGCATTTCGCTGTGGTCGAACAGGCCGTCGTCGTTTTGCGGCGAAAAAGCGTTGCTGAGAGAAAGCATCGGCACGGCGTGCACCACGCTTTCAAAACCGGCCAACGGCAAACCGCCGACGCGGCGGGTCGGGCTGTCGGGCTGTTTAAAATCGGGATGGGCGGCTTCCAGCGCTTCGAGTTCGCGAAACAGGCGGTCGTATTCGGCATCGGGCACGCTGGGCGCATCGAGGGTGTAATACTCGTAGCCATAGCGGTTGAGTTCGGCGGTAAGGGTTTGGATGCGGCGGGCGGTGTCGGTAGTCATGATGGAGGCCGTCTGAAAAGAAACAGGGTTTTCAGACGGCCTATGGCGGATATGCGCAAATCAGGCCGTCTGAAACAAAAATATAGTCGTTTCAATTTAGTTTGATACAGCGTTGCTGCGCCTTGCCGTACTATAGTGGAAAAACTTAATATTTGATACAAGGCAGCAAACCGCAGACAGTACAGATAGTACGGCAAGGTGCAGCAACGCCGTAACAGATATTAAGTTTTTCCACTATATCTGTACTGTCTGCGGCTTGCTGCCTTGTCTCAATCTAAATTGAAACGACTATAAAAAGGCGAGTGCATTTTATCATGCACCCGCCGTATCGTTATGCGCGATTTTGTAATCAGGAAAACAGCCGCGCCGCCAAATCGCCGCCGGGCTCGATGCCGACTTTCTGCATTTCTTCCTGGCGCGCCAACACATAGCTGCGCACTTCCTTCAGCCATTGGGTCGACAGCTCTTCCAGCTTGTCGTTGACCAAATCCAGGCTCAGGGTGCTGGACAGTTTCACCGCCAGATCCATAAAGCGGTTGAACTGTTTTTCGCCCGCCGGCACGTGGGTGATGTCAAACAACATGCTGAAACCGCGGTAGGCCTGGCTGGAGAGCAGGCTGGCGGTAAACGGCGAATTGTCGAGGCTGACGATGCTGAACAGCGGCCCGCCTTTTTCGTTCGGCAGGTGGAAAGCGCCGTCGACGCCCAATTCGAAGCCGAGGTTTTCCACCGCCGCACGCAATTCGATGCCGCTGATGCTGCCGCGCGACACCAGGTGCATGGCGATGGTCTGGTCGACACGGGCGCACAATTCATCCAGCGGACGCGCCACGTTGAGGAAGGTTTCGATATCGGTCAGCAGCAGGCCGCCGTTCATTTTTTCGGCAAAGCTGTTGACCTGCTCGCCGAATTGCTCGATTTCCTGTGTGGTGGCAAGGCCGCTGCGGCTCACTGCCTGCAAGCCGACCACGAAGCCCTGATAATACACGCTCGGAATCGGCTCGGCAATCTGGAAGCGGTCGTCCATGGTGCAGCCGGCAATTTGGAAACGGTGGCGGCTGGAGAGGCGCGGAATCGCGTGCAGCTCCTGCGGCTCGCTCAGGGCGATGTAGGCCATATAATCGAAGCGCGGGTCAAACCACGGCAATTCGAGCTTGGTGAGGTCTTCCATATTCAGCAGCAGCTTCTGCTTGCCCGCCACTCTGGTTTGCGAGCGCACGGGCGCGGCCGTTTTTTCGAAATTGAAGGCCGCTTTGGCAGGCTCCGGCTCGGGTTTGATAACCGGCTCGACAAAGTCGTCTTCCATCTCGATTTCCATATCGGGCTTGTCGGCAGCGGCCTGAGCCACTTTTTCGGCAAACAAATCGTCTTTCTCTGCGCGCGTCAGCTCTGCTTCGGGCACGGCCTGCGGTTTGGAAACGTCTTTCTGGCGCAAGGGCTTGATGGGCGCGCCCTGCACGCCTTCCTGCGTTTTGCCGTCGCGCACGAATTCGGTTTTGCTGCCGAGGAGCGCGTCTTTGTCGGCATGGCCGAACTGCTCGCGCACCTGTTGGCGGTATTTGTTTTCTTGGTACATATTATAGGCAATCACGCCGAGAATAACGGCGAGACCCAAAACCAAAATAATCAGCGTTGCATCACTCATGTTGTCTGTAAACCCGTGTGAGATGGTGGTTGGTTATTGCAAAATATTTCAGGATTATAGCGAAATTTGCCTGCTATGACAGCCCAATGCCGTCTGAAAAAGGTAAGGAAGCGTTAACCCGCCGCTTCGCGCACAATGCCGATACCCGCCCGCGCGGCCCGCGACCAATCGAAAAAATGACCGGGATCGCTTTTGCGGCTGGGGGCGATGTCTTGATGACCCGTCACCGCTTCAATCGGATAGGCCGCCGCCAGCGCGCGCAACAGCGTATCCAGACATTGATACTGCGCTTCGGTAAAAGGTTCAAAATCGCAGCCTTCCAATTCGATACCGATTGAAAATTCATTGCATTTTTCACGCCCCCGAAACGACGACACGCCCGCGTGGTAAGCCATGTCGTCGCACGACACAAACTGCACCGTTTCCCCTGCCCGCGTAATCAAAAAATGGCTCGACACCCGCAATTCGGTGAGGATGCTGAAAAACGGATGTTCGTCGACATCGATTTGATTGGTAAACAGCTTTTCCACCGCGCCGTTGCCGTATTCAAACGGCGGCAGCGAGATATTGTGCAACACCACCAGCGAGATTTTTTCATCGGCGGGGCGGGCGCAGAAATTGGGCGAATCCAGCCGCCGCGCCCCGCCCCACCAGCCTTGTTGCCAATCGTTTGTATTCATTAACTTTTCCTGCTTTCAGACGGTCTCAAAACCGCAGGGCTTCCTGATAATTCGTTTTATGAGGGGATTTTTGTTCCTGAAAATGCAGATGCAAGGCTACTCAAAGAGGGCGGTTTTACACGCTGCGCTAGGGCCGTCTGAATATTTGTTCTGCTTCTTATTCCGCTTCAAACTGCATCGCCAGCGAATTGATACAATAACGCTCGCCCGTCGGCGGCGGCCCGTCGGGGAACACATGTCCCAGATGCGCGTCGCAGCGGCGGCAGCGCACTTCCTCGCGGATCATGCCGTGGCTGGTATCGCGCACACGGTAAGTGCTGCCAGCTTCGGCCTCGTCGAAAAACGCCGGCCAGCCGCAATGGCTGTCAAACTTCTGCTGCGATTTGAACAGCAGGCTGCCGCAGCAGGCGCAGTGATAATCGCCCGCCTGATAAAAATCGTTGTATTCGCCGCTGAAAGGGCGCTCCGTACCGGCCTCGCGGGTGACGTAATACACCTCGGGCGCAAGCTCGGCGCGCCATTCCTCATCGGTTTTGATGATTTTGTCCATAAGCTGCTTTCCTTTTCAGACGGCCCTGCCGTAACGATTTGTCAGATTCAACATCTCAGCATATAGTCGGAGATGTAGCTTCTGATACAAGGCGGCGAACCGCAGACAGTACAAGACAGTACGGCAAGGCGAGCCAACGCCGTAACAGAAGCTACATCTCCGACTATAGCACAAGCCGCCGTTCGGCCTTATACTAGCGCCTGATTTTGTCTGCCTCCATCCTACCATGTTGAAAAAACCATTGAAATGGCTCTTTGCCCTTTTCGTCCTGCTCGCCGTTGCCTGCGCCATACTTCTGTTTGCCCCGAAAAGCAACGAGCAAAGCTACCGTATGCGGGTTGAAAAAGGCCAGGGCATCTCCTCGGTCAGCCGCAAACTGGCCGATGATGATGTGGTATACAGCCGCCACGTTTTACTCGCCGCCGCCTACCTGACCGGCGTGCACAACCAGCTCCACAGCGGCAGCTACCGCCTGCCGAAAAACATCTCCGCCTGGCAGATTCTGCAACGCCTGCGCGACGGCCACCCCGACACCGTCACTGTGCGCATTACCGAAGGCATGCGTTTCGCACAAATGCGCAACATCATCAACAACACCGCCGACATCAAACACGACACCCGCGGCTGGAGCGATGAAAAACTGTTGCGCGAAATCGACCCAAATCCGCTCAACCCCAACCCCGAAGGGCTGTTTTTCCCCGACACTTACGAAGTCGATGCCGACAGCAGCGATTTGCAACTCTACCGCCTCGCCTACCGCACCATGCAGCGCCGCCTCGAAGCCGCCTGGGACGAACGCCAAAGCGGTCTGCCCTATAAAAATCCGTATGAAATGCTGATTATGGCCAGCCTGATTGAAAAAGAAACCGGCCACGAAGCCGACCGCCGCCACGTTGCCGCCGTGTTCGTCAACCGCCTCGCCATCGGCATGCGCCTGCAAACCGATCCGACCGTGATTTACGGTATGGGCAGCCGCTATCAGGGGCGCATCCGCAAGGCCGACCTGCAACGCGACACCCCCTACAACACCTACACCCGCGCCGGCCTCACCCCCACCCCGATTGCCCTGCCCGGCCGCGCCGCACTCGAAGCCGCCGGACATCCCTCCACCGAAAAATACCTGTATTTCGTGTCACGGATGGACAACACCGGCTTGAGCCAGTTCAGCCACACCCTCGACGAACACAACGCCGCCGTGCGCAAATATATTTTGAAGAAATAAACAGCGCTAAAATGATGATGCCGTCTGAAACTTTTTTTCAGACGGCATCATTGTTATGGGGCATTTACACGATACAATATTGCGCCACTTTATTTCCGAGCAGGTATAATCCGCCGTATTCATTCCCAACCCTGCAAAGGCCGTCTGAAACCATGCAAGCCCAATTCCTCACCCTCGACGGCATCGACGGTGCCGGCAAATCCACCAACCTCGAAGTGATTAAAAACTGGTTTGCCGAACGCAAACTGCCCGTTTACTTCACCCGCGAACCGGGCGGCACGCCTTTGGGCGAAGCCTTGCGCGAAATCCTGCTCAACCCCGCCACCCGCGCCGGTTTGCGCACCGAAACGCTCTTGATGTTTGCCGCCCGCCAGCAACACATCGACGAAATCATTTGCCCCAAGCTTGCAGCGGGGATTCATGTGGTGTCCGACCGTTTCACCGACGCCACCTTCGCCTATCAGGGCGGCGGCCGCGGCGTGCCGTTTGCCGACATCGAAACGCTGGAAAACTGGGTGCAGGGCAGCTTGCGCCCCGATCTGACCTTCCTGCTCGATGTGCCGCTGGACGTTTCCATCAGCCGCATCGAACAAAACCGCGACAAAGACCGCTTCGAACAAGAGCAGGCCGATTTCTTCACCCGCGTGCGCGATGCCTACCACGCCCGCGCCGCCGCCGCGCCCGGCCGCTATGCCGTCATCGACAGCAACCGCGAACGCGGCGAAGTAAAACAAGCCA
This sequence comes from Neisseria sp., assembly GCA_030538415.1. Taxonomy (GTDB): domain Bacteria; phylum Pseudomonadota; class Gammaproteobacteria; order Burkholderiales; family Neisseriaceae; genus Neisseria. The sequence goes on from JAUNTY010000011.1 coordinate 41,861, forward strand.
TCGAAGCCGTTTTAAACGCCCATTTCGCCAAATTGAAACCGTAGCGCCATGCTGACTATCCGCTTCCAAAACCGCTCTTACCCGCTGCCGCTGGCAGAAGGCGGGCTGGCGGGCTTTTTCACGCTGGATGAAAACTGGCGCGAACTGGATTACCGCAACGGCGGTCACGCACTCTCGCTGGATTTGCATCTGGCTTACCGCGTGCCGCCCGATGCCATCGACGACTTTTACCACTTTTATTTCATCAACCTTGAAGAGCGCATCGACGGCTATGTGGTTGATGCAGCCCAGCCGCCGCTGCTGATGCTGGAGTTGGCCATAAACCACAGCGGCTTCGACATCGACACACAACGCACATTCCCGCGCGGCAACCTGCCCTTGTTCCCCACGCTCAACGATTTGGCAGGGCAAACCCTCAGTCCGTCTGTCCTTGCGCATTGCGGCCTGTTTTTTCCTTCGTTTGCCTCGCCCGTCACGCTTGACCACATCCGCTTCGGTCAAGCCTCTGCCAACGCCATCGACATCTGCGTCGGCGGCAGCGTGGCCGACACCCGCGGCAAACTGACGTTCGAGCTGGACGAAGCGCAGATTCCTTTCGATTTTTACGCCCGCATCAACGGCGACCCGGGCGAATTTGCAGGCTTCAACATTGAGCAGCGTTTTGCCGAAATCGAAGCCTGCTTTGCCTCCTTATACGACATCTCGGCGTATGAAGCCAGGCGCAGCGCGATTCAGCCGCAACATCAAGGCATGCGCGTCAGCTTTGTCAAAAAGCCCTGAATGGTATTGAGCAACAAAATCAAAAAGAAACAATAGCTTCCGTACAGTAAATTGCTGATTTTGTTTCACCATACAGGCCGTCTGAAACTTTTACAAAAAACAACCGTCGCACCCGCACAGGCGGGTGCCCGGTCTGGAGCGCAGCTTCAGCTTAAACGCATCAGCCTTGAAGGTATACAACATTTTGATTTGTATTTGATTTTTCAGGAAGAGAAATTAAGCGGCCAAGTAAAAGCGCTTTGCAAAGACTTCCGTCTGAACACATTTCAGACGGCCTCAACACCATATAAGCTGTATAATCAACCCCACGAAAATAACCCCCGATTATCCGCAATGATTTACCCCTGGCACCAAGCCCAATGGCAGCAGCTCGCCGCCCACTGGCAAAACCAGCCCAACGCCTGGCTTTTCACCGGCAAGGAAAACACCGGCAAAACCGCCTTTGCCCGCCATCTGGCGCAGGCTTTGCTCTGCGAAACACCGGCCGCCGCGCATGAGCCGTGCGGGCAATGCCCTTCCTGCCACCTGTTCGGCCAGCAAAGCCACCCCGATTTTTACGAACTCACGCCCGAAATTCCCGAAGGCGAGGCGGTCGGCCGCAAGCTGTTACAAATCAAAATCGATGCCGTGCGCACGCTGATTGACGACATCCAGCTGACCTCCGTACGCGGCGGACGGCGCGTGGTGTTGGTGCATCCCGCCGAAAGCATGAACCTGCAAGCGGCCAACGGCTTGCTGAAAGCGTTGGAAGAGCCGCCCGCCGATGTGGTTTTCCTGCTGGTCACCCACAGCCGCGACAAACTGCTGCCCACCATCAAAAGCCGCTGCCGCCAGATGCTGCTGCCCGCGCCGTCGCACGAGCAGGCGCTGGGCTGGCTGCAACGGCAGCAAGTCGGCGATGCCGAAGCGCTGCTGGCTTTTCACAGCGGCGCGCCCTTATTCGAGCCCGCGCCCGAGCAAGACAGCCTGCGCGAAGAATTGCTGGCGCTGCTGGCCGCACCGCGCCTGTTGGCCATCCTCGATTATGCTGCTGCTTTCGACAAACAAAAGTGGCCGCTGGCGATATTGCTCGACTGGCTGCACAAATGGCTGCTCGATGTCGGCCTTGCCCAGCAAAACATGCCGCCGCTGTATTACCCCGACCATGCCGAAGCGCTGGCGAAAACCGCCGCCAAAACCCGCTCCTCCGCGCTGTTCGGCCTGATTACCACGCTCAACCGCCTCAGCCCTTACGGCCACCACACCTTGAGTGTTAAAATGCAAACCGAATCTTTATTGATTGACTACCTCAATTTCTGGCAAAACAAATAAAAAGGCAGCATCATGACCATTTCCCCCAATCTGCCCGGCAAAATGCTGGCGCTGCAACTGCGTGACAAAACCCTGCTGTATAACAGCTATATGTCGTTTCTCGAACACGGCGGCCTGTTTGTGCCGACCGATGACATGTTCTCGCTGGGCGACGAAGTGTTGCTGGCGGTCGAAATCAGCAGCCATCCGGATAAAAAATTCCTGCCCACCAAAGTGGCCTGGATTAATCCCGCCCGCACCTCCGCCCACCGTCCCAAAGGCGTCGGCCTCGCTTTCGGCGACGATGAAATCAGCATTCAAACCAAACACCTGATTGAAGCCGAGCTGGCAGGCATGCTCAAAAACGACCGCGCCACCTTCACCCTGTAAAAACAACGGCACACACCATGCAACTGATTGATTCACATTGCCATCTGAATTTTGAAGGTTTGGCCGAACGCCTGCCCGAAGTGCTCGCCAATATGCGCGACAACGAAGTCAAACAGGCGCTTGCCATCAGCGTCAGCCGCGAGAGCTTTGCCGAAGTGTTGGCGATTGCCGAAGCGCACGAGCAGATTTACGCCAGCGTCGGCGTGCATCCCGACCGCGAAGACGCCGCCGAATTCAGCGCCGCCGAAATGGTGGCGCACGCCGCGCATCCGAAAGTGGTCGGCATCGGCGAAACCGGCCTCGATTATCATTGGTGCAAAGGCGATTTGGCCTGGCAACACCGCCGCTTCGCCGAACACATCGAAGCCGCCAACCAAAGCCGCCTGCCGCTGATCGTGCACACCCGCGACGCTGCCGACGACACCATGGCCATGCTCAAAGAAGGCCACGCCCACGCCGGCGTGATTCATTGCTTCACCGAAAACGTGCGCGTCGCCAGAATGGCTTTGGATTTGGGCTTTTACATTTCCTTTTCCGGCATCGTTACCTTCAAAAACGCGCCCGACATTCAAGAAGCCGCTAAATATGTGCCCGCCGACCGCATTCTGGTCGAAACCGACGCGCCCTACCTCGCCCCCGTGCCCAAGCGCGGCAAGCAAAACGAACCGGCCTATGTGCGCCACACCGCCGAATTCGTCGCCAAACTGCGCAACACCACGCTGGACGACATCGCCGCCGTCACCACCGATAATTTTTATCATTTATTCAATAAAGTACCGCGCATCGCCCCATAAACAACAGGCCGTCTGAACACATTTCAGACGGCCTTTAACGAAACCAACAAGCCCGCACACCATGACCAAAATCCGCCTCACCGTGCTCGGTTGCGGCAGCTCCTCCGGCACCCCCGCCATCGGCTGCCCCTGCCCCGTCTGCACCAGCAGCAACCCGAAAAACCGCCGCAGCCGTTGCAGCGCCTGGCTCGATGTCGGCGGCCAGGGCTGGCAGATCGACACCGGCCCCGACTTCCGCAGCCAAGCCCTGCGCGAAAACATCCCGCGCATCGACGGCGTGCTCTACACCCATCCCCATGCCGACCACCTCAACGGCATCGACGACTTGCGCGCCTTTTGCTACAAACAGCAAGGCAGCATCCCGATTTACGCCGCCGACTTCACTCTCGCCAACATCACCGAGCGCTTCGGCTACGCCTTTTACCCGCCCACCAGCCATTGGAACCGCCCCGTACTCGAAGCCCGCGCCCTCGTCGACGGCATGAACATCAACGGCGTACCGCTGCAGCATTTTCAAATGCCGCACGGCGCATGGCACACCACCGCCTACCGCATCGGCAACATCGCCTGGCTCACCGACCTCAACCACATCAGCGACGAGCACATCGCCGCCCTGCAAGGCCTCGACCACCTCTTTATCGACTGCCTCGGCGAGCGCCCCTACCCCAGCCACCTGAGTTTCGAGCAAGCCTGCGACTATGCCCATCAAATCGGCGCCAAACAAAGCTGGCTCATCCACACCACCCATGCCTTGGGCTACGAAGCAATGCAGGCGCGTTGCCCCGCCAATATCGCCCCCGCCTACGACGGTTTGCAGGTTGAATCGGTTTGGCTTGAACAATAAATCATCAAAACCCGATACAGGCCGTCTGAAACCATTCAGGCCATCGCGTCGGCTCTGCCTACGAAACCACCTGACCCGTCTAAAACTTGCAGCATAAAAGTCAAACCAAAAGTGCAGATATGCCCCGCGCCACTTAATTAACGTGAATTCGGGATAAGTCAAATGCATAGATAATGCAGAAACCTGTGGAAATTCAGCAATCTGTCCTCTCTCCTGTTTATCCTCGCAGGGGATGAGGAGAGAGTTAGAGAGGGGGCAAAGCTGTCGGAGGAAGAAACATTACTTAAGCCCCGAGTGTTTAGCCCTCTCCCCAACCCTCTCCTCATCCCCTGCGAGGACAAGCGGGAGAGGGAGCAAGTTGCTGAAATTCCAACAATTACTTAAAACACTTATCCCGAACTCACGTTAATTACAGGCTGGATAACAGGCCGTCTAAAACCCTATTCAGACAGCCTGTTATCCCATAAAATATCCGCTCCGCCCAAGCCGCAAGGAAGCCCCCATGTCCGACCATGCCGTTGAAGATTTCATTGAAAACTGCGTCCGCCTCGTGGTCGCTGCCGATGTGTCTGCCGATGAAAAACGGCGGCTGTTTTACCACCTCTACCGCCTGCAAAACCACTTCGATTGCAGCCATACCGTGTTGCGCTGCTTCCCCGAATTGGCGCAACACGGCTTTATCCGCAAACTGCCACTGACGCAACACCCCGATTTCCACCGCCACCCCGATTACTTTGCCGCCCGCAGCGGCAGCGAATGGCTGGCGGCGGATGTCGGCCATCCCGCCGATGAAGCCGTGTTTTCATTATCCGAACAGGGCAAACGCTGGATTTTCCCGCAATTCGGCAGCCGCCTCTGGGCGCGCTTGTGTTCAGACGGCCTGATTGACGACGGCTGCGAAACCCCGACCGAGATGACGCTGCCCGACTTGATTTTGCGCATCGTGCAACTTGGCCATGCCGCGCACAACGACACGCTGATGAAAGAAGCCTATCTGCTGTTTGTCGAATGCTGGCTGGAGCACATCGCATGGGATGAAACACCGCTGCCGCGCCGCTTCGACGACTGGCGCAACCATCCGACCCTGACCGAACTGCGCGAATGGGCGGTGGAACACAATCTGTTAACCATCCGCCGCCAAGACAGCGCTTTGCGGCGCTATTCCCTCAGCGAAGAACTCGACAACGCCGACACGCCCGACGCCGAAGCGCTGACCCGTTTGGTGCTGGATTTGAAAAAAACGCCCGAAGCCATCGCCGCCAAACTGGCAAAAGCGCGCATCACCCAACAGAAAGCCGCCGAAAATCTGGTGAAAACTGCGGATTTTCTCGAAGCGCAAATGAGCGCGGCGGGCTGGCAACCCGTTTCCGCAGCCCCCGATACAGAAGAAAAATATTACAACTGGCTGTGGTATCGCGACAATGCCGAACAACAGCGCATCCTGCTGACGCTGTCGCTGGATCGCCGCTACAAATACCTGACTGCCCGTTTCTATATGCAGCACCCGTTGTTGTTGCAATGGCAGCAGCGCAGCCTGAGCACCGACAGCGCCGATTTCCACTTCAAGGCAGACATCGGAAGCCTGCTGCCAAACCGCGACAACCTCCCAATGGGCGACTGGCGTTACGATTTGGGCACATCATGGCCGCTGTTGCAGAACAAACTGCGCGACTCCGTAGCAGCCGACATCCACACCGCCCTGCCCTTGTTTGAAACCAGAATCCACCGTTATTTCCCGCAAGACTTTTTTTCCCGCAGCGCCGAAGACTACATAACGCTGTTTGACGAGATGGACGCCGCACCCGATTTCCTGATTATTCACTCACTAGAGAATATTCTACTGGTGTTGATCGCTCAGACCATGCAATCCGGCGACCGCGTACAGGCACAGCGCTTGGCAGAATTGTTCCAACAACGCTACCCGCAATTGCAACGCAGCAGCCGCCAGCCGCAAATCCAGCCGTTTCTCGAAGCTGCATTGCAAGGCCGGGGCGCGCCGCTGCCGCCGTTTGGCACGGGGTTTTATTTCAAGCTCTGATGTATAAGTCGAAGAAATGAGTTTCTGCTACGGCGTTGGCTCGCCTTGCCGTAGTAGCAATTAAGTTTTTCCACTATAAAGGCCGTCTGAACCCATTTTGCGTTCAGACGGCCTTTATTGACATCAACCCGCCCCAAAGCAAAAAAGCCGACGGTTTTCACCGTCGGCTTTTTTGCTTCAATAAGGTGGCGAGCCAAACCCCTGGCACTGACTTATCAGAGTGGGCTGCTGGCTTCCGCCCCTGACCCGTTGTTCCAACTTGCCATGCAGGGAGACCCGCCGTAAGACCAGCATTATAGCCGCATCCGCCATCAAAACACAAGCGGCAAACGCGGTTTGGCGGCAGAGGCCGTCTGAAAAAAGCCCGACATCAGGCGGATTGTCGGCAAAAGCCGCCGCGCATGAAGCGTTTACATACCTTACCGCCATATTTTTCCATTGAAAAAAGACTGAAATTACATTACATTAAACAGTTATCGAGCAAGCCCGATTTTGTGTTCAGACGGCCTTGATTCATGCCGATGCCGTCTGAACGCATAAAAGCCAAATCTTTCAACAGGCTTGCGGCCAAAACAGCAGTCAATAAAACCACGGACACCCACATGACCACCACTGCACCGCAACGCATCCGCGAAATCCCCTACAACTACACCTCTTATTCCGACCGCGAAATCGTCATCCGTCTGCTCGGCGAACATTCGTGGGAGGTGCTGCAAACATTGCGCAGCCAGCGCGTGACCGGCCGCTCGGCGCGGATGTTGTTTGAAGTGTTGGGCGATATTTGGGCGGTGGTACGCAATCCTTATCTCATCGACGACTTGCTCGACCACAGCGACCGCCAACAAGCCTTAGTGAAAGAAATGCGCCACCGCTTGGGCGAAATCCAAAAACGCCGCGACGACAACGCGCTGGTCGGCGAATTAGTGCAGGCCGCCGAAGCCGCAGTCGCCCGTTTTGACGGCAGCTTTGCAGACACCCGCCAAAAGCGCGAAAAAATCCTCAAACGCCTGAGCCGCATCACCCAAAAACACAACATCATGTTCGACGGCCTCGCCCGCGTGTCGCACGTCACCGATGCCACCGACTGGCGCGTAGAATATCCGTTTGTGGTGGTTAATCCCGACAGCGAAGCCGAAGTCGCGCCTTTGGTGAAAGCCTTGATTGAGCTGGAATTGACCATCATCCCGCGCGGCGGCGGCACCGGCTACACCGGCGGCGCGGTGCCGTTGGATGCGATGAGCGCGGTCATCAACACCGAAAAACTCGACAAACACAACGGCGTGGAATGGGTGGATCTGCCCGGCTTGGAGGGCAAACGCCCGGTGATTCATTGCGGCGCGGGCGTAGTGACCCGTCGCGTGGAAGAAACCGCTTCGGCCGCCAAACTCGTGTTCGCCGTCGATCCCACTTCCGCCGATGCCTCTTGCGTGGGCGGCAACGTCGCCATGAATGCGGGCGGCAAAAAAGCGGTGTTGTGGGGCACGGCGCTGGATAATCTGGCTTGGTGGAAAATGGTCAACCCGCAAGGCGAATGGCTGAAAATCGAGCGCGTTCGCCACAATTTCGGCAAAATCCACGATGAAGCAACCGCCGTTTTCGATGTGCACACTTTGGATTCAGACGGCCTCAAAGCGGTCAAAACCGAACGCCTCGAAATTCCCGGCCAGCAATTCCGCAAAGTCGGCCTCGGCAAAGACGTGACCGACAAATTCCTCGCCGGCCTGCCCGGTGTGCAAAAAGAAGGCACCGACGGCATCATCACCAGCTGCGCGTTTGTGTTGCACACCATGCCGAAACACATCCGCACCGTCTGCCTCGAATTTTTCGGCACGGTCGCCAACGCCACCCCGTCTATCGTGGAAATCCGCGATTACCTGCTCGGCCACGATGCCGTACAACTGGCGGGCTTGGAACACCTCGACTGGCGCTACGTCCGCGCCGTCGGCTATGCCACCAAAGCCGCAGGCAAAGGCCGCCCGAAAATGGTGTTGATTGCCGACATCGTTTCCGACGACGAAGCCGCCGTGGCCGAAGCCGCCGAACGCATCGTTTCCTTGGCGCGCGCCCGCGACGGCGAAGGCTTTATCGCCGTTTCGCCCGAAGCGCGCAAAACCTTCTGGCTCGACCGCAGCCGCACCGCCGCCATCGCCAAACACACCAACGCCTTTAAAATCAATGAAGACGTGGTGATTCCGCTGGAGCGTTTGGGCGAGTATTCAGACGGCATCGAGCGCATCAACATCGAATTGTCGATTAAAAACAAACTCGCCCTCTGCGATGCGCTCCTGCCCTATCTGCAAGGCAAGTTGCCCGTCGACCAAATGGGCACGGATTTGCCGAGCGAAGAATTGCTGGGCGAACGCGCCAACCACGCCTTAAACCATGTACAGCAAGTGCAGGCGCGTTGGCAATGGCTGCTGGACAATCTCGATGCGCCGCTGGCCGACTACAAACAACGCTACGGCAACGCCGTTCACGCCGCGCCCGAAGCCAAAGACAGCGAAAGCAGCTTTATTGCTTTCCGCGATTTCCGCCTGCGCGTATCGGTGAAATCCGACATCATGAAACCGTTGGCCGAGATTTTCAGCGGCAAAACCGACACCAAAATCCTCGCCGACCTCGCCAAAATTCACAGCCGCGTGGTGCGCAGCCGCGTATTCGTCGCCCTGCACATGCACGCGGGCGACGGCAATGTGCATACCAATATTCCCGTCAATTCCGACGATTACGACATGCTGCAAACCGCCCACAAAGCGGTTGACCGCATCATGCAGATTGCCCGCAGCCTCAACGGCGTGATTTCCGGCGAACACGGCATCGGCATCACCAAGCTCGAATACCTTACCGATGAAGAAATGCAGCCCTTCTGGGACTACAAAGCCAAGGTCGATCCTGAAGGCCGTTTTAACCGCGGCAAGCTGATGAAAGGCGCGGATTTGCGCCATGCCTACACGCCCTCATTCGAGCTCTTGGGCGTGGAATCGCTGATTATGGAACAATCCGACCTCGGCACGATTGCCGAATCGGTGAAAGACTGCCTGCGCTGCGGCAAATGCAAACCCGTCTGCTCCACCCACGTTCCCCGCGCCAATTTGCTCTACAGCCCGCGCAACAAAATCCTCGGTGTCGGTCTCTTGACCGAAGCGTTTTTATACGAAGAGCAAACCCGCCGCGGCGTATCGCTGCGCCATTTCGACGAGCTCAATGATGTCGGCGACCACTGCACCGTCTGCCACCGCTGCGTCAAGCCCTGCCCCGTCAACATCGACTTCGGCGATGTCACCGTCGCCATCCGCAATTACCTGCGCAAATCGGGCAAAAAGCGTTTCAACCCCGCCGTTGCCGCCGGTATGGCCTTCCTCAACGCCACCGACCCGCGCACCATCAACATCTTGCGCAAAGGCGTGGTCGATGCCGGTTTCCGTCTGCAAAACTGGGGCTACCAGATGGGCAGAAAATTCCATCTCGGCGGCAAAAAGCAGAAGCTCGCGCCGAAAGCCACCTTGGGCAAAGCGCCGATTAAAGAACAAGTCGTCCACTTCATCAACCGCCCGCTGCCGCGCAACGTGCCGCTGAAAACCGCCCGTGCGCTCTTGGGCGTGGAAGACAGCAAAACCATCCCGATTATCCGCAACCCCGCCCTGCCCGAAGACAGCGAAGCCGTGTTCTACTTCCCCGGCTGCGGCTCGGAGCGCCTGTTCAGCCAAGTCGGCCTCGCCACTCAAGCGATGCTGTGGCACGCCGGCGTGCAAACCGTGTTGCCGCCGGGCTACCTCTGCTGCGGCTACCCGCAAGACGCGGGCGGTAATGCCGACAAAGCCGAGCAGATGACCACCGAAAACCGCGTGTTGTTCCACCGCCTCGCCAACACTCTCAACTACCTCGACATCAAAACCGTGGTGGTGAGCTGCGGCACCTGCTACGACCAGCTCGAAAAATACCGCTTTGAAGAAATCTTCCCCGGCTGCCGCATTCTCGACATCCACGAATACCTGCTGGAAAAAGACATCAAGCTCGACGGCGTGGCGGGCAAGCAATACCTCTATCACGACCCCTGCCACACACCGATCAAAACCACCAACCCGACCCAGCTCACCAGCAAGCTGATGGGGCAGGAAGTGGTGTTGAGCGACCGCTGCTGCGGCGAGAGCGGCATGTTTGCGGTGAAACGCCCCGACATCGCCACCCAGGTGAAATTCCGCAAGCAGGAAGAAATCGAGAAAAACCTCGCCCAACTGCCCGCCGCCGACGAAGTCAAAATCCTCACCTCCTGCCCCGCCTGTCTGCAAGGTTTGAGCCGCTACACCGACGACAACAATATCCAAGCCGATTATATTGTCATCGAAATGGCGAAACACATCCTCGGCGACAACTGGCAAAACGATTTTGTCGAAAAAGCCACCCAAGGCGGGATTGAAAAAGTGCTGTTGTAGCATCATATAAAAAGCCGTCTGAAAAGTTTTCAGACGGCTTTTTCTTATTTCTTCAAAGGATTGCCATGTTGATGCGCCGAATCAAACAAGTTGTGGTTGCCTATCTCGTACAAAAAGCGGTAAGACATATTTCCCGCAAGATGCAGCAGCCGACACGCAAATAATAGCCAAGGCCGTCTGAAAACATTTCAGACGGCCTTGGCTATATTTATCAGCGGTTTATCAGGCATCCACCATAGTCGGAGAAATGAGATTCTGATACAAGGCGGCGAGTCAACGCCGCAGCAGAAGCTCATTTCTTCGACTATATCAGGCAGACCAGTCTACCCAACCCATCGCCCAGGTCAGCAGCACCAGGCCGCCGAACACGATGCGGTAATAGGCAAACGGTACATAGTTTTTGCTCGATACGAATTTCAGCAGCGCTTTCACCGCCAGCAAACCGGCTGCAAATGCGGCAACGAAACCGACCACAATCAGGCCGATGTCTTCGGCGGTAAACATGTCGTAATGCTTGAGCACATCATAAGTGGTGGCGGCAATCATCACCGGCACAGCCAGGAAGAATGAAAACTCGGTGGCGACCTTGCGCTCCAAGCCCCACAGCATGCCGCCCATGATGGTGCTGCCCGAGCGCGAAGTGCCCGGCACCAGCGCGCAAATCTGCGCCAAGCCCACCACCAGCGCATCACGCATGCGCATATCATCGACATTGGTTACCTTGGGCGTGCGCCGGCTTTGCCGCCTTTCCACCCATAAAATCACAAAACCGCCCAATACCAGCGCCGTCGCCACAACCAGCGGATTAAACAACACTTCCTTAATCTGTTTGCTGAAAATCAGCCCGACCACGGCAGCCGGAATAAAGGCCACAATCAGGTTGGCCACAAAGCGATTGACCGCTTTATCCTTGCCGACATTGGTCAACACGTGGGCAAAACGGCTGCGGTATTCGAAAATCACCGCCAATACGGCGCCCAACTGAATGGCGATTTCAAACACCTTGCCCTTGCTGTGGAAATTCAGCAAGTCGCCGAACACAATCAAATGGCCGGTGCTCGACACCGGCAAAAATTCGGTCAAACCTTCGATAATGCCCAAAATCAGGGCTTTGAACAACAACACAATATCCATAAAACTTCTATACTTTCATTGGTTCATTCGTCGGAAAGCGGGCAGCTGCCCGCTTCTGACAGCCAAACCGAATCATAAACCGGTTTACTTAAAACAGCCTTAATAAATTATTCAGCGGTAGAAATATTTTTCAGACGGCCATCGGTGTCATATCCGTTCATATAGTGAAACAACTTACTCTACTACCGCGTTGCTGCGCCTGGCCGTACTACCTGCACTGTCTGCGGCTTGCCGCCTTGTATTAAAGTAAGTTTTTCCACTATAGAAACCACCTGACGGCGCAGGCCTGCTTGGCCGCATTACCCATACTGCCTGAGGCTTGCCAAATCGCTTTTATAATGGGTAACCTACCCGAAAAAACTTCAGGCAGCCCGGCGAGGCTGCCTGAAAACAACAATCGATTATTGATTGGCCGATTTGGCAATCGAAGCGCCTTTGCTTTTCAGCGTTGAGGCCGCTTTGGCCGCGGGCGCCTTCATGCCGCGTTCGCCGCGTACTTTGGCCACAAGCTCGTCAACGGTCTTCATGCCGGCATTCCAGTCGCCGGTGAATTTCACCTGATATTTGCCGCCCACAATCACGGTGGGCGTGCCGCTGATTTGGTAAGTGTTGGTCAGCTCTTCCATTTTTTTGGCTTGAGCCTGATTGCTGAACGAATCGTAGGCGGCCAGCAGTTTTTTACCGTCAAAGCTTTTTTGGTTTTCAGCCCATTGTTTGAAGGTGGCCGGATCGGCCAGATTGATTTTCTGCTCGTATACGGCATTAAACACAGCCGGATTGGCCTGGTATTTCAAACCCGACTGGTTCACTGCTGCAGCCACGCGCGCCAAGCCCAGCATTTCCGGCTGCCACACCACGTGTTCGGTGCGCAGATAGGTATCGGCAGGGAAACTACGGGCATGCTTGAGCAAAACCGGATCCAAGTGATAACAGTGCACGCAGAAATAACCGAAAAATTCCAACACTTCCACTTTGTCGGCCTGCGCCTGCGGAATCGGTTTGGGCAGCACGGTGTAATCCTGGCCTTCTACAAGCGCGGCGTGGGCTTGCGAAGCAAGGCCGAAGGCTACGGCAGCAGCCAAAAACGCAGGTTTCAGTTTCATATTTTCAATCCTTTAAATGATGCGAATGATGCAGTTTGTCTGGAAGAACGGGCTTTCAGACGGCCTGTAAGTCCCACCCGTTCAAAAAAAGCAAGCCGAAGGCAGCACGAAGAGTGCGGCAAAAAGGCCGGCGCTGTCAGCTTGTTTTTTTGAATGGATATAACGGCGGTTTTTCCGGCGCGCCTTTCAATTCTACAATATTCCCTTCCGGGTCGGTGATGAAAAACGAACGCCCGAAGCCGTCGCCGCCATAGCGCACGGCAGGCGCTTCCATTTCAATACCGTGTTTGTTCAGGTGTTTTGCCAACGCCGCTTCGTCAAACGGCTCGATACGCAGGCAAAAATGCTCCAAATTGGCATGTTCGGGCAAAGGTTCGCCCGATCGCGCCTGCCCCAAGGGTTTGTCGATGGGAACAAAGTCAATAATCGAACGGCCTGCACGCAGTTGAATCAAGCCCAAATCGGCTAACTCGCGCTCCAATGTGCAGCCCAAGACATTGCAATAAAAATCCAACATGACCCGGCGGTCGCGGATGCGCAAGACAAGATGGTCGAGTGCCAAAATCTGAAATGCCATCCGCTGCTCCTGCCGTTATTGCACCGAACGCGCGAAGCTGTCTACGCCGTTTTGCTGCAGGGTTTTACGGGTGCTGTCGGCTTCGGCCTTGCTCAGACGGCCGCTTTGGACACGGTAAACATTTTTGCCGTTGACCGTCGCTTCACTCACATTCGACGACACCCCCATCATCGCCAGCTTGGCGCGGTGCGCTTCAGCGCTCTGACGGTCGGCAAACGAACCCATCTGCACAATCACGCGGCCACCGGAGGAGGAGGCTTCAGCCGGTTTTTTCGCCTGCTCCGTTTGTGCTTCCTTGCGGGCTTTTTCAATGCTGCCACTGTTCAAAATCTGCTCGGGTGTGGGTTTGGCCGCAGGCTTGGGCTCTGCTTTTTTCTCTGCCGGTTTGGCCGCGGGTTTGGCCGGGCGCTCGGCACGCGGCTCCGCCGGGCGGGCGGGCGGCGGAGCCGGTGTTACGGCAGGCTGCTCAATGATGACCTCGGAAGCCTGCTGGTCTTCAATAAATTCACCCAATATGTCGGAAGCCGCATATTCCTCGCCGCTGGCGGGCAGTTGCGGCGCGGAAGCCGGGATACTGTCTTTCGGTGTCAACACTTCGGGCGGCGGCGGCAGCTCTTTCTGAACTTCTTCCTTAAAGGCTTTTTTATTGCTCTGATTGAGGAAAAACAACACGCCGGCAATCACCAAAGTGGCCAGCAACAAGCCCAACACAAAGCCGGAAAGGCCTTTGCCATATTGTTTTTTTGCGTTCATAAAACACCTTAAATATTTATATTATTTCAGACAGCATGCCTTGTGCCGTTTGCCATGTCGCACCTGCGGCACCAAGGGCGCATTCTATCAATATCTTATGCTTTGGGCAAAAGCCCTTACAAAGCCCGACGGAAACTTACCGCGCGTAACACATGGCCGCGCGACACTTCCCCATCGCCCGCCAAATCCGCCAGCGTGCGCGCCACCCGCATGATGCGGTGGAAGCTGCGCGCCGACAGCGACAATTTTTCCAAGAGTTCGCCCAAGGCGGCCTTGGCCTCTTTACTGACCATCGCGATGTCATCCAGTTCCGTCACCGTCAGCGCCGCGTTCACTTTACCCTGCCGCGCATATTGCCGCGCCCGCGCCGCTTCCACCCGCGCCCGCACCGCCGCGCTGCTCTCGCCCGCCTCATGCTGCACCAGCTCCGCCGCCGACAAGGCAGGGACTTCAATCGTCAGATCGATGCGGTCGAGCAGGGGGCCGGAAATCTTGCCCCGGTAACGGGCAATGCTTTCGGGCGTGCAGCGGCAGGGTTTGAGCGGGTGGCCGAGATAGCCGCAGGGGCACGGGTTCATCGCCGCCACCAATTGGAATTTGGCCGGATAAACCGCCTGCCGCGCCGCGCGGGAAATATGGATTTCGCCGTTTTCCAGCGGTTCGCGCAACACCTCCAACACCTTGCGGTCGAATTCGGGCAATTCGTCGAGAAACAACACGCCGTGGTGCGCCAGCGAAATCTCGCCCGGGCGCGGATCGGAGCCGCCGCCCACCATCGCCGCCGAGCTTGCGCTGTGGTGCGGCGAGCGGAACGGACGGCTGCGGCTGAAATCCTGCGTGTGTTGCGGCAGTAGCGAGCGCAGCGCCCACACCGACACCAGCTCGTCTTCGGTCAGAGGCGGTAAAATGCCCGGCAGCCGCTGCGCCAGCATCGACTTGCCCGTGCCGGGCGGCCCCGCCATCAGCAGGCTGTGGCCGCCCGCAGCGGCGATTTCCAAAGCCAGCCGCGCGGTGTGCTGCCCTTTGACGTCTTGCAAATCGGGCAGATCGGCGCTTTCAGACGGCCTCGTATCCGCTTCGGGCAGGGTTTGCGCCAACGGCTCGATGCCGTTGAGGTGCGCCGCTACCTGCCCCAAACTTTGCCCGCCGAATACGGCAATGCCCTGCATCACCGCTGCTTGTTTGGCATTGCCGGCAGGCAGCACAAACGCCCTGCCCGCCTGCATGCCCTGCCAGGCCATCGCCAACGCGCCGCGCACAGGCCGCAACACCCCCGACAGCGCCAGCTCACCGGCAAATTCATACTGCGCCAACTTGTCGGCGGCAATCTGGCCTGAAGCGGCCAAAATGCCGATGGCAATCGGCAGATCGAAACGCCCCGATTCTTTCGGCAAATCGGCGGGCGCAAGGTTGACGGTGATTTTTTTGGCGGGAAAATCAAAGCCGCTCTGGATAATCGCCGCGCGCACGCGGTCGCGGCTTTCCTTCACCTCGGTATCGGGCAGGCCGACGATGTTGAACGCAGGCAGGCCGTTGGCCAAGTGGGCTTCCACTTCGACCAACGGCGCCTGCATGCCGCTCAAGGCGCGGCTGTACACCACTGCTAAGGACATAGGCTCTCAGACGGCCTCAGTCTTTTTGCTCGGGCACGGTTTCCACTTCGTCGGGATTGGCCGCCGCTTCGGTTTCGGCCTCATTGCCGCCTTCGAGCTTGGCCAGGCGCGCTTCCACTTCCGCCAGCTTGGTGCGGGTTTTAATCAACACCTGCTGTTGGATGTCGAATTCTTCGCGGGTGACCAGATCCATGCGGTTAAACGCGCTGCCGAGCATGGCTTTGACGTTTTTTTCCACGTCTTTGGCGGGGCTGTTGGCGATGGTTTCGCTCAATTTGGCAGACACTTCTTCAAAGATTTTTTTACCGATCATGGTTTCGATTCCTTATTTACGGGGTTTGTCGGATTGTATAGCGATTCAGGCCGTCTGAAAACCATTGCTGTCACAATCTTTCAGACGGCCTGACCGCTATTTCGCCAAAAATTCAGTTTGGTAAACCTGCCCGCCGATATTGATGTCGGCCAAATAATCGTGGCGGTTTTGCACGCACACGGGCAGGCGGATTTGTTTGGCCTGCCAGCTGCCGTCGGCTTGTTTGAGCAGCTTATAGCGGTTGAAGCCCATATCCATATCCTTCATCGAGAAGCTGACAAACACTTCCGCCACATCCGCCGCCGCGCCGCGCAATTCGATGTCGAACGGCGCTTTGGCCGCCACTTCATCGCTGAACTTCAACACCGCGCCGTTCGGCAGTTTGCAGCCTTGGTGTACATTGCATTGCGCCGCGCTCAAGGCGGTAAACGACGGCTGTTGCTTTTGCCACCACAACAGCGACAACACTTTGACCGCCGCAAACGCCAGCAGCAAGGCCGCAATCAATAATTTTTTGTTTCGTGACATTTTTTGCCTTTCAGACGGCCTCAAACCTAAACCTGCGCGGTTTCTTCGTTCAGCACCACCGCCTGCGCACCCGCCTCATGCCAACGCTTTTGATAACGCGGCAGCAGATATTGCGGCGCATACACCACCAGCGGCAGCGACACGCCGTCGGCCAACACCGCGCACACCGCTTCTGCCGCCGCATCGTCCGCTACCTGCCACACCACCACATCGGCATCCTGCACCTGCCGCCATTGCGCCGCCGTTTCAAGCGCCACCCACACGCTTTCCGCTTCGGGCAGCTTGCCGCGCCGCTGCAATTCGCTGGCGCCGATTAACACCCGACGGTGCTGCGGCTCGGCCAGCGTAAACGGCACCACCCGATAATCACCGAGGCGGTTTGCGCCGTGAAAACCGCTTTGCAAACTGCCCTGCAATTCAGTCGGCACCGCCAGCGCCGCCAATAACGGCCCGTTAGCAGGCAGCATCGGCGACACATCGAAATCGCCCGCCCGCTGCCACGACCACTGCTGCCCCTCCCGCGCCTGCAATTCGCCCGACCAATCGTCGGCCTCGACGCGGAAAAAGCGCAGATGCACGTGCGCGTGTTCGTAAGCGTGGATTTTGGTCAGCCACGGCCGCGCACGATGAATACGGATGCCCAATTCTTCTGCAAACTCGCGCTGCAAAGCCTCGAATTCGCTTTCAGACGGCTCGACCTTGCCGCCCGCAAACTCCCAATAACCGGCATAAGCCTTGCCCTCGGGGCGCGAACTCAGCAAATAATCACCGTCGCGGTTGAGCACCACACCGGCCACCACGCGGATTAAAGGGCGGGAATCTTTATTCATGTTTTTCTCTGGTTTTGTGAGCAAGCGGGGGACAGCACCTATAGTGAAAACACTTAATTTTTAATACAAGGCAGCAAGCCGAAGACAGTACAGGTAGTACGGCTAGGCGCAGCAACGCGGTAGTAGAGTAAGTGTTTTCACTATAATTAAAATGGTGTTGGCTCGGCATCAGGCAAACCTTGTGGTTTGCTGCCCTCTCCCCAGCCCTCTCCCACAGGGAGAGGGGGCTAAGTTGGCTGAAGATCGAAATATTTCAGACGGCCTTCAATATTGCAGTTTTATTGTTTGGACAAGCGGTAAGTATGGTTACGCCGATTCCGGCGTACGGGCTTACTAAGGAAACAACCGTTTCAGACGGCCGCACCGCCCGTTTCAGCGCTCCGCCACGGCAAACGCCATCACCATATCTTCTTCATCACTCATGCTCAAATGCACGCGCTTGATGCCTTTTTGCTGCAACCACCGCTGCAATTCCGGCGCGCAGATAAATTCGGGCTTGCCCAATTCGTCGTGACCGATGCTGATGTTGTGGAAAATCACCGGTGCGCGGATACCGGTGCCGACCGCTTTGGCAAATGCTTCCTTGGCGGCAAAGCGCTTGGCCAACAGCTTGACAGGACGGCCGACGGTCGGCCAGTCGTGCATTTCCACCCGGCTCAAAATGCGCTCGGCGAAAGTTTGGCCGTATTTTTTATGCAGTTTCTCGATTCTTTTGACATCCACAATGTCGGTACCGATGCCGTAAATCATAGTTTCTCCTTGATGGTTTTCAGACGGCCTTTTGAAACGTAAGGGCGTCTGAACGTATTTTTATGTCAGGTTGGCGGCGCAACCTGGCAAACATTGCGCGCAGCGTTTCGCCGTATTTAATGCGCGTTCGGGATAAGCGTTTCAGATATTCTTTTTGATTTTCAGAAATGTATTTTCTTTGAGGCAGGCTGAATCCGCCAGGATTCGTCATTCCCGCGCAGGCGGGAATCCAGAAGCTTGACATTTCTGCAATGTTTTCAAGGTTTCTGAAGCCCGACTACTGGATTCCCGCCTGCGCGGGAATGGCGAATCCTGACAGCTTTCTGTCTTCGAGGCGCATATATTTCTAAAAATAAAAAATATATTTCAATTACTTACTCAAAACCCACTTTACTCAATAAGGCAGCGCACGCGCCTTGAACATCACTTCTTTCATCTGCCGCACCGCTTCGGGCAGACCGAGGAACAGCGCTTGCGAAATCAGCGAGTGGCCGATGTTCAATTCGTGTATCGGCAGAATCTGCGCGATCGGGGTGACGTTGTGGATGGTGAGGCCGTGGCCTGCGTTCACCACCAAACCCAGCTCGCTGCCGAAATGCGCGCCGTTTTCAATCCGCGCCAGCTGCTGCGCTTTTTCAGACGGCATCTGTGCATCGGCATAGGCGCCGGTGTGCAATTCGATGACCGGCGCGCCCACGTCTTTAGCGGCCTGAATCTGCGCTTCTTCGGCATCGATAAACAGCGATACGCGGATGCCGGCTTGCGTGAGCGTGTCGGTAAACGCGGCGATTTTGTCTTGCTGCGCCAATACGTCCAAGCCGCCTTCGGTGGTCACTTCTTCGCGCTTTTCCGGCACGATGCAGACATCGGCGGGCATCACTTTTAATGCGTTTTCCAGCATTTCATCGGTCAGCGCCATTTCCAGATTCATGCGCGTGCGGATGGCGTTTTTAATCGCAAACACGTCGGCATCTTTAATATGGCGGCGGTCTTCGCGCAAATGCAGCGTAATCAGATCCGCGCCGTGGGTTTCCGCCACCAGCGCGGCTTCGAGCGGGCTGGGGTAAGTCGTGCCGCGTGCGTTGCGCAGGGTGGCGACGTGGTCGATATTGATGCCTAACAGCATGATTTTCCTTTCTTGTTTCAGACGGCCTCATTGATCATTGGAGGCCGTCTGAACATAAATGATTCATTAATCCAGCGGTATGATGCCGCCCGCTTCCCAATCGTTTCGATACAGCTCGCCGTTTGAATCGGCAAACAAGATGCCGCTGCTTTTATGGCCGATTGCGCCGTTTTGCCGATAAAAAGCCTGCACGGTGTCATACGGGAAATCTTCGCGCGGGCGCTCGGTGATTTCAAAGACGAGGCCGTCTGAAACACCCATGTGGCGGTGGACGCGCTTATCGGCCGCGATTGTTGCCAACAGCTTTCGCTCTTGTTCATTATAGGCAAAATAGACCGACGGGCGCGGATAGTATTTGCCTTGATAAAAATAGTCTTGCCCGCTTTGCTGCTGCGGCAGAGGCCGAACCCGCCTGCCTTGGCGGTCTATCAGATGCGATTCGGCGCGGCTGTCGGCGGCTTCGAGCGACCAATGTTCGCCGCTTGCGTCGAAGCGTTTGCGCCAGTTGCCCGTCATCACTTCGGCATAGCCGTATTGGAACGGCGTGGCAAACGTCCATTCTGCGGGCAAAACCTTGTTGCCCGCGCGATCGACGAAGCCGATTTTGCCGTTTTCGACATAGCGGCGCAATCCTTCCGACCATTCGTCCATGCCATTATCGTCAACCTGCGGCCGATACAGCAAACGCCCCCGGCGGTCATAAACTTCGCCGGCGGGCGTGGCGGGGCGGTATTGGTCAAACGCTTGCGCCGGTTGGAACTCGCGGGCGCGGGTGAGCAATTCGATGGTTTGCCCGGCAATCGGTTTGTCGTAATCGTAAACCACCACATTGCTGAACTGCGGCGCAATCAGCACCTTACCGCTGCCACTGCGCACGCCGACATGACCGCGCTCGTTTTCAAAATAAAACAAGGCTTCTTCGGCGTGTGCAAACGACGGCTGCAACAACAAGCCGATTAACAAGGTCAGGATTTTCTTCATCAAGGCTGCTCCCGCTGTTTTTCAAAACCAACATCGCTCATGATTCGAGGTTCAGGCCGTCTGAAAGTTTTGCAATTGCTGCAACACCTGCCGCGATTTGATGCCGTCGGGCAAACGGAAATCCAGCAGCAGGCGGGTGATTTTCAGCGCCTCCTGCAAAGTATCGCCGTCATCGAACACGCCCGCCGCCAGTTGCAGTGCTGTTTCGCCGCGCACGGCCACCCCGGCGGCTTCCGCCGGATTCAGCCCCGCCGCATCGGCCAGCGGCAGCAGCGGATGCTCGGCGCGCAGCCAGTAGTGCTGCTCCGCCGTCACCTCCGCACCGTGTTGGTCGCAGCGCAAATCGGGCGCAAGCCCCAATTCGGTCAACAGCCGCCATTCGAAGCGGCGCAAGGCGGCAACATGGTTGGGCGTTTCCGCCACCGCCCG
The DNA here is from genome assembly GCA_030538415.1 of Neisseria sp. Classification (GTDB taxonomy): domain Bacteria; phylum Pseudomonadota; class Gammaproteobacteria; order Burkholderiales; family Neisseriaceae; genus Neisseria. The sequence continues at coordinate 62,567 of JAUNTY010000011.1, forward strand.
CATCACCTCCGCCAGCGCATCGTAAAGCGCGGGATGCGGGTCTTCGCGTGCGGTGAGTTTGTAGACCAACTCGTTGACATACAAACCGCTAAACAGCGCCCTATCCTGCGGCTGCCGCCAACCGCCCAGCCATTCGGCACGGTGCAGCGTTTTCAGTTCCTGCGAGCCGTACCACGACGCGTTTATCGGCACAAACGGCACCAACACGCCGCGCAATTCGCTCTGCCGTTTGCGTGCACTGCGGGCGAGCAAGGCCACGCGTCCGTAGCGGCGGCTGAACACTTCCAGCCACAAACTGCTCTCGCGCCAGGGCGTGGCGGTGAGCAGGAAGGCGGGTTCGTGGTTGATGCGGTGGGATTGCGGAGCCATGTGGAAAAAGATTGGGAAAACGACATTGATTATACTGCAAGGCGTTGGCGGCGGGGTTTATTTAAAAAACAACCAGACCGGAGCCTTTGCAAAATCTCCCGCTTGTCGCACCCGCGCAGACGCACTACTGTCCGGAATAAATCTCAGAGGCCGTCTGAAAAGCTGAAAGGTTGGTACTTCCGGTGTTTTCAACTTCATTCGGGCTCAAAATCAGTAACGCTTGAGCTACTGCAATCTGCTCCCTCCCCTGCGCACCGCGCAGCTCGAAAAGGGCAAGATTGACACGCTTCGCTAGTCAATCTAAGCTGGGGAGGGTTGGAGGGAGTGATGTTTCGCATGCGCAGGTGCGACGGTTGTTTTTTTGCACAGGTTTCAGCCTATGTTGCTTTTCGTGGGCAGAGCCCACGCTACAGCTGCAGCGCCGGGTTAATGAAATTTGGACGGCAAGGTTTCCATCCGGCAACCCGACTGGTTTTCCTGCCAACAAAGAAAGGCCGAGACCTTTGCAAAACACCTTTTGCTGCATCGCAAAAGCATCCACTCCGTCATTCCGGCGCAGGCCGGAATCCATAGCCCGCCATAAAAACCCATTTGA
>JAUNTY010000012.1 GCA_030538415.1 Neisseria sp.
GCTTTTAATTTATATTGTGTTTTGAAATTTAAACCATGAGCGGACAAGCAAAGCCCAGTTTTGCTTGTCTGTCTATTTTTCTGATTCTTGAAATCCAATATAAATCATAAGGTTGTGCATTTTCAGGGCCGGTAAGTTTGAGCTGAAGCGTTGCTTCAGACTGGGCACCCGCCTGCGCGGGTGCGACGAGTGGGGATTTTGCAAAGGTCTCGGCCTTGTCGCTACGGTCAAATCCAGCCTTTTCCCGCCAAAACATGCTTGATTTGCGCATAGATAATCGGCGCGCTCACCAAACCGGCCAGTCCGAACAGCGCTTCCATCGTCAGCATGGCAATCAGCAATTCCCAGGCGGCGGCCTTGATTTTGTGGCCGATGATGTGGGCGTTGAGGAAGTATTCGAGCTTGTGGATGGCGATGAGCCAGGCCAGCGACAGGGCGGTGGTGGCGAGGCTGTCGGAAAGGCTCAATATCACGATAAAGAAATTGGAAATCAGGTTACCCACCACCGGAATCAGCCCGGCAAAAAAGGTAACGGCCAAAAGCATGCCCGACATCGGCAGCGGTTTGCCCATCAAGGGCAGGATGCCGAAAAGATACACGGCGGTGAGGGCGGTGTTGATGAGGGCGATGCGGGCTTGGGCAAAGAAAACGTGGTTGAAGCTGTCGGTCAGGTTTTCAAAATTGCGATAGAGCGCGGCGGCAATCGGGCGGGCTTCTGCAGGTGCGGCAGCGGGCAACTGCACCGCCATAAAGCCGCCGATAACCACACCGGCCAGCGCATGGCCGAAACCGCGCACGGTATGCGCCCCCGCCGTTTGCAGCGCCGCGCCGTGGCTTTTGAGGCCTTGCGAGAGCGCTTCGCGCAGGCCGTCGGCGGAAAGCGGAATATAGTGGGCGATATTGGGCGGCAGTTTGGCATGCAGTTGGTCGAGCACGGCGGCGGTGTGCGCCAGCAGCGCACCGAATGTGTAGCCGTCGGCCTTGCTGTCAAGCCAGGCGGCCAGTGTCCAGATGCACAGCCCCAGCAACACGACGAACAATAGCAAGGCCAGCAGCTCGGCATGGCGCAGATATGGCGCGATGCGGCGCAAGCGGCCGGCAAAAAAGCGGGTGGCGGAATAGGTAATCAGCGCGGCAAACAAGGCGGCAACCAGATGCAGCGCCAATACCGGCAGCCACAGCAGCCATACGCCTGCCAATGCGGCGAAGAAGCTGGTAAGAGTGGGTTTTTCGAGGGTGTTCATGAGGGCAAACAGCTTTCAGACGGCCTGAAGGGAAACGGCGCAAAATGCCAAGCATACGCCTACTTTTGCGTATTGGCGAATTTTGCGGAATCAGGCGTCGGGTGGGTGCGGGTGCGGGTGAAATTTGCTTGAAGATTGGCTAATCCGGTTATTTCGGCTATATCATGGGCATCTGCCTGTTTGTTGAATGTTGTTTTGTGAAAGGAATGCAGCTGATGCGCCATGATTTGACCAGTTTGAAATTATTTGTGGTGGTTGCGGAGTGCGGTAATCTGACCCGAGCGGCGGAGCGCGAGCATCTGGCCGTGTCGGCGGTGAGCAAGCGTATAACGGATCTGGAGGAGCAAATCGGCTCGGTGCTGCTGCAACGCCATGCCCGCGGCGTGAGCCTGACGCCTGCCGGGCATTCGTTGCTGCAACATGCCAGACAGATTTTGCAGATGTTGCAGCGTATGGATGCGGATATGGGGGAATATGCGCAAGGTGTGAAAGGCAATATCCGCCTGCATGCGGTGGCTTCGGCATTGATGCAGTTTCTGCCTGAAGAGATTGAAACCTTTCTGGACAAACATCCCTTGGTGAATATCGGGCTGGTTGAGCAAACCGGGCCGATGGTGGTGCAGTCGGTGTTGGATGGCGGTGCCGATTTGGGTATCGTGGTGGGGCAAACGCCGGTGAGCGGCGTTTCATTGTTTCCATACCGGCGCGACAGGTTGGTGTTGGGCGTGCCGTTGGGGCATCCGTTGGCAGGGCGCAAAAGCGTTCGCTTTCACGAGTTGGCGGAATTTCCGTTTATCGGCCCGCATGCGGGCAGCTCGTTGGCGGTGTTGCTGGCCGCTGCGGAGAAAAGCGGCAACATCACACTCAAGCAGCGTGTACAGGCCAGCAGCTTCGATGCCATGTGCCGGTTGGTGGAAATCCGCCTCGGGCTGACCATCTTGCCCGACGGCGTGCTGGCGCCTTATGTCAAAACAGGCCGCTTGGGTATGGTGACGCTGAAAGAGGCGTGGGCAGTGAGGCAGCTGCATCTGGTGGTGCGCAATCCCGAGCAGCTGAATCCGGTGGCAGGCGTCTTGTTGGCGCACTTGGGTATTTCGATGGAAAGCAGTTGAGGCGTGGAGCCAAACCAAGCCAAAACAAACCATTATTGTGAACATCAGCGGCCATTTGTGCCGCTGATGTTTTTTGATGCGGGATATAGCGAAATAAAATAAGAAATCTACTGCGTTAGCTGCGCCTTGCCGTACTGTTTGTACTGTCTGCGGCTTGCCGCCTTGTATCTTTCTTATTTTATTTCGCTATATTTTTCAGACGGCCTCTATCGATAAAATCGAGTGTTCTCTTTTTGAGAACGATATCGTGATAATTGTTCAATTCTCAGAATGATTTGCTCTCAAGTAAGATGCTTCGACGACATCGAATGGTGCATGGCAGCACCGGAAGGGCTGCCGTGCGCTCGGTGTCGGATTCAAAACAATCGGGCGGGCCGGGCTTCGGTACTGGCGGCACCGATGGATATCGTCGTTTCGTTAGATTGAGACAAGGCAGCAAGCCGCAGACAGTACAGGTAGTACGGCAAGGCGTAGCAACGCTGTATCAATCTAACGGAACGACTATAACAACGAAGCAAAGGAGAATATCTATGCAGGAGCATATCTATGCCTATGCAGGCAGCCGTACCACCAAGGAGCGGAATGCGCGCGGCGAAGGCATTTCCGTATTCCGTATGTCGGTGCGGGATGCGCGTTTGGAGCGCATTCAGTTGGTGGGCGGTATCATCAACCCCTCTTATTTGGCCTTGTCTTCAGATGGCCGCTGTCTTTATACCGTGCATGGCGACTGCTCGGAAGTGAGCGCTTATGCGGTTGACGGCAATACGGGCGAGCTGCGTTTTTTGAACCGGCAAAACAGCGGCGGCAAAAATCCGGTACATCTGGCTGTCAGCCCGGAAGGCGGCGAATTAATTGTGACCAACCATATCGGCGCCAGCATTGCGGTGTTGCCGTTGGCGCAAGACGGCAGTTTGCAGCCGTTGGTGCAACTCGAAATTTTGTCGGGCACAACAGGGCCGCACCGCATCGAGCAAACCCAGTCCAAGCCGCATTTCAATCTGTTGTCGCCGTCGGGTCGTTATGTGATTGTGCCCGATAAGGGGCTGGATTGTATTTTCAGTTTCCGTTTTGAGGGTGGGCGCTTATTACCGGCGGCAGAGCCGGTGGTGGCCACGCGTGAAGGCGCAGGGCCGCGCCATGCCGTGTTTCATCCGGAAAAGCCGCTGCTTTATGTGGTCAACGAGTTGGATTCGACCGTTACCACCTACCGATACCGCGAAGCCACGGGCGGCTTGAGCCCTGTGCACATCGTTTCCTGCCTGCCGCCGGTTTTTACGGGCAACAGCCGGGCAGCGGGCATTGCCGTGGATGCGGCAGGCCGTTTTCTGTATGCCTCCAACCGGGGGCACGACAGCATCGCGGTGTTTGCCCTCGATTCCGAAAGCGGTTTGCCGCGTTTTGTGGCAGCGGAGCCGAGCCGGGGAAAAACGCCGCGCTTTTTCACGCTTACGCCAGACGGCAGGCATATGCAGGTGCTCAATGAAGACAGCGACACCATCGTTACGTTTGCCGTTGATGAAAAGAGCGGCAGATTGACGCCGTCTGAAGGGGGCATAACCTCAGCAGGCAGCCCCGTCTGCATGATTTTTGCCGCTCAGGCCGCCGGTTTTTCTTCCCATTTACCGTTTCAGGAGTCTTGATTATGTCTGCCATCAATGAAGCCCGTGAAAAACAGATTGTCCGCAAGGTGACTTTGCGCATTATTCCTTTTGTGTTTTTGCTTTATATTATTTCGTATCTCGACAGAGCCAACATCGGCTATGCCGCTTTGCAGATGAATGCGGAGCTGGCGCTGACCAGCGAGGTGTTCGGCTTTATTTCGGGTGTGTTTTTTATCGGCTATTTCTTGTTCGAAGTGCCGAGCAATGTGATGCTCAACAAATATGGCGCACGTGTCTGGATTGCCCGTATTTTGGTCACGTGGGGTTTATTCGCCACGCTGACCGCATTTGCCCAAAATGCCATGCAGCTCTATATCCTGCGCTTTTTGCTGGGTGTGGCGGAGGCGGGCTTTTTTCCGGGCATTATCGTTTATCTGACCAGCTGGTTCCGCAACAAGGAAATCGCCACCACCGTGTCGTTGTTTACGGCCGCCATTCCCGTGTCTTACATCATCGGCGCGCCCTTGAGCACCTGGATTATGGATCATATCCATTGGTTTGGCTGGAGCGGCTGGCGCTGGATGCTGTTTCTGGAAGGGCTGCCGGCAATTATTCTCGGCGTGGTGTGTTTTTTCCGCCTGACCGACAAGCCGGAGCAGGCCAAATGGCTGACGCCGGAAGAAAAAAGCTGGCTGACGGGCGAGCTGGCGCGGGATTTGGCCGCCCGCAAGAATGTGAAGCATCTGAGCGTATTCCAAGCCATGCGTAACGGCAAAATCCTGTATTTGTCATTCATCTATTTTGTTTACCAGTGCGGCAGCTTGGGCGTCGGCTACTGGATGCCGCAAATCTTGCAGGGCATGGCCAAAGAAGCCAGCCATTTTCAAATCGGCCTGATGGCGATGATTCCCTATATCGTGGCCACCATCGCCATGATTGCATGGTCGAGAAGCTCGGATTTGCGCAATGAGCGCAAGCTGCATTCCGCCATTCCGCTGGCGGTGGCCGCTGTTGCCCTGTATGCGGCGGGCTCGGTGTCGCACGCGATGTCGGCGCTGGCTTTGATTAGTGTGGCGCTGGCGGGGCTTTATGCGTTCAAATCACCGTTTTGGTCGCTGCCGACACTGTTTTTGTCGAAGGAAACGGCTTCTATTTCCGTAGCGGTCATCAATTCCATCGGTAATTTGGGTGGTTTTGTCGGCCCTTATATGCTCGGTGTGATTGCAGGCTCGCAGAAATCGGCCAATACCGGCGGGCTGGTGTTTTTGAGCGGGCTGCTGGCGATTGCTTTCTTTATGACTCTGTTTATGCGCACCAAATACACAACCAAAGAATTGGATGCCGCAGGCCAGTAAAATCAGGATAGAAACATGAACACAAATTACGAAAAATATTCGGAAAGCCCGCCGCCGACCGCAAAATTACTGTTTGGCGATGCAACGCTGTCTTTTGTCGATTTGCCTGCGCTGCTGGGCAAACGCCTGCCCGACATGCCGGTGGTGTTGCGGCTGCTGTTGGAAAATGTGGTGCGCAACATGCAGGGCGACGAACAGGCGCGGGCTATAACCGCATTATTGGCTTGGTTGGATACCGGCAGCAGCGAGGCTGAAATCGACTATCAGCCCGATCGCGTACTGATGCACGATACCACCAGCACACCGGCGCTGGTGGATATCGCGGGTATGCGTGATGCATTGGCCGAGGCAGGACAAGATCCCGCCTTGCTTAATCCGGTATTGCCGGTGGAGGTGTCGGTAGACCATTCGCTGGCCGTGGAAGTGTTTGGCAGGCCGGATGCGGTGCCGGTTAATCTGGATTATGAAATGCGCCGCAACCACGAGCGTTACTGCTTTTTGCGTTGGGCGACCAAAGCCCTGCGCGGGGTGCGGGTGAATCCGCCGGGCACCGGCATCATGCACACCATCAATCTGGAGCAGCTGGCCACAGTGGTGACTCGGCAGGAGCGGCAGGGCGTGCAATGGGTGGTGCCCGACATGATGTTGGGCACCGACAGCCACACGCCGATGATTAACGGCATCGGCGTATTGGGTTGGGGCGTGGGCGGGCTGGAGGCGCAAACCGTGATGTTTGGTATGCCCACGGTATTGCGGATTCCCGATGTTATCGGGGTGCGGCTTACCGGCGCGCTGCCGCCGGGCGTAACGGCCACCGATTTGGCGCTGACGGTAACCAAACGGCTGCGCGATTTGGGGGTGAGCGGCGAATTCGTGGAATTTTTCGGTGAAGGGGTCGCCACGCTGAGTGCAGCCCAGCGTTGTGTGATTGCCAATATGGCGCCGGAATACGGCGCCACCACCGGTTTTTTCCCGATTGACGGTGCCACACTGGCCTATCTGCGCAGCACCGGCCGCGATGATGCGCATATCGGCCTGGTCGAGCAATATGCACGTCGTGCGGGGCTGTGGTTTGATCCGCAGGCGCAGCCCCGCTTCACGCAAAGTATTACCATTGACTTGAGCGCCGTCGGCCTGCAGGTTGCCGGGCCGCGTCGCCCGCAGGATTTGCTGCCGCTGGCTGGAATGCAGGCGGTATTGGCTGCCGAGGCATTCGTGCCTGCCGCCGACAGCAGTCTGCCGCGCCATCCGGTGGCGATTGCCGCCATCACCAGCTGCACCAATACCAGCGACCCGGCTTTGCTGATTGCGGCAGGTTTGTTGGCACGCAATGCGCATGCACGCGGTTTGCGGGTGCCGGAATGGGTGAAAACTTCGTTGAGCCCGGGCTCGCCGGCTGCCGGGCTGTATCTGGCGCGGGCAGGCGTACGTGATGCGCTGGCTGCGGTTGGTTTTGATGTCGTCGGTTACGGTTGCGCCACTTGCATCGGTAATTCGGGCAGCCTGCCGCCGGTCATCCGGCAGGCGATGTCTGAACGGCTGGTGCGGCCGGTGGCGGTATTGTCGGGCAATCGCAATTTTACCGGCCGCGTGCACCCCGATTTGGATTTGGGCTTTCTGATGTCGCCGCCGATGGTGGTGGCCTTTGCGCTGGCGGGCGATGCGGCGCGCAATCTGAGTTGCGAACCGGTGGGCACGGATAAGCAGGGTGTGCCGGTTTATCTGCATGAATTGTGGCCGAAACAAGAAGAAGTGCAGGCGCTGGCCGGGAGTAGTACGCGCCCGGCCGAATTCAGGCAGGCTTTTCAGACGGCCTCTGAAAACCCGGCATGGCACCAACTACCTGCACCGGATACGGCGCGCTTTCCCTGGAATCCTGATTCGAATACGCTGAGGCGGCCGCCGTTTGCCTCGGCAGACGAAGGCTCGCAACTCGGTCACTACACGGCGTGGCCGCTGATGGTGTTGGGTGATGATGTCACCACCGACCATATTTCTCCGGCAAGCGCTATTCCGCCCGATAGCCTGATAGCGGATTATCTGGTGGCGCGGGGCGAAAACCGCAATGATTTAAACGTATTCGCTTCAAGGCGCGGCAATTGGGAAGTGATGATGCGCGGCACGTTTTACAGCAAATCGTTGCGCAACCTGATTCAGCCGGATTTGCCGGTGGGGCAGACGCTGTATGTACCCGATGGCGAGATACTGCCTATTTGGGAGGCCGCAGAGCGCTATCGCCAGGCGGGGCAATCGGTTGTGATTGTGGCCGGAGCGCGCTACGGCACAGGTTCTTCGCGCGATTGGGCGGCCAAGGGGCAACGTTTGCTCGGTGTGCGCGCGGTATTGGCCAACAGCTTCGAGCGTATTCACCGCTCCAACTTAATCGGCATGGGCATTCTGCCGCTGCAACTGCCTTCTGCATACCATCCTGAAATATTGGCCTTGCAACCGGGCGACCGCATCGAAGTGGCGGCGGAGGCTGCCGTGTTGGGCGTGCGCGCGGCGGTGCCGGTGAAGATTTTGCGTGCAGACGGCCATGTGGAAATCATCAACACGACGGCAGCCGTGGAAACCCTGCTGGATTTGGCCCTGTTGCGCCACGGCGGCGTGATGCCTTATATTCTTCAGCAACATTTAAATAAGGTGTGATATGAAAAACATCAATTTCGACATCAAGGATTTGGCGCCCGAGGGGTATCTGCGTGCCGCCATCAATTTGGGTAATCCTATTTTGGCCGCTTATGATGAAGCCGGCGGCCAGCCTTGCGGCGTATCGGTGGATTTGGCACGGCGGCTGGCCGAGCAGGTAAACATGGAGTTGCGGCTGGTGGTGTATGATGCCGCCGGAAAATCTGTGGCCGGAGTGGCTGCCGGCGAAGCGGATTTCGGTTTTTTCGCCGTCGATCCGCAGCGCGGCCGCGACATCGCGTTTACCGAGCCATATGTGTTGATTGAGGGCTGCTATCTGGTGGCGGATGCATCACCGATTACCCGCAATGAGCAGGTGGATCGGGATACGCACACGGTGGTGGTGGGCAAGGGCAGCGCTTATGATTTATTTTTGTCGCGCGAGCTGAAGCATGCCGAAATTGTGCGTTCGCCCACATCGCCCACGGTGGTGGATACGTTTATCGAACGGCAGGCGGATGTGGCCGCCGGTGTGAAGCAGCAGTTGGAGGCAGACGCAAAACGCATCGGCGGTTTGCGCCTCTTGGACGGTCATTTCATGGTCATCCGACAGGCGATGGGCACAGCCAAAAACCGGGGTGCGCAAGTGGCGGAATTCTTGGCCGATTTTGTGGAAGCCGCCAAAGCTGACGGTTTTGTAACCGAAGCCTTGGTGCGGCACGGTATTCAGGGTGCTGCGGTAGCGCCGCCCGCCGGAAAATGATTGCAAGAATCCGATATCAACCGAGGCCGTCTGAAACTTTTCAGACGGCCTCGGTTGATATGAGCTACGTTATGCTTCGCCCAATAATTGCTCGCGCGTGAGCAAGAACACAAAGCCGTCGCCGCCGCTGGTTTCCAGCCAGGTGAAGGCCAATTCGGGATAGGCGGCTTCGAGTACGTCGCGGTTGTGGCCGATTTCCACCAGCAGCACGCCTTTGGGGTTGAGGAATTTGGCGGCCTGCAAGATGATTTGGCGGGTGGCGTCGAGGCCGTCTTCGCCGCTGCCGAGGGCAAGCGCCGGCTCGTGCAGGTATTCTTCGGGCAGGGCATCGACCGATTCGGCATCGACGTAGGGCGGGTTAGAAACGATTAAGTCGTAAGTGCCTTCCAGCCCTTCAAACAAATCGGTGTGAATCAGGTTGATCCGCTCTTCGAGGCCATAGCTTTCCACGTTGACGGCGGCGACTTCCAGCGCATCAAGGCTCAAATCGACGGCATCAATTTCGGCGGCGGGGTAGTGGTGTGCCATCTGAATGGCGAGGCAACCGCTGCCGGTGCACAAATCGAGGGCGCGGTGAACGAGCTCATCGTGCTCAATCCACGGCGCAAGCGGTTCGCCCAATAATTCATACACAAACGAACGCGGCACAATCACGCGCTCATCGACATAAAAATCAAAGTCGCCCTGCCAGGCCTGATGGGTGAGGTAGGCGACGGGCAGGCGCTCGGTGACGCGGCGTTCGATTAATTCGAGTACATCGGTTTTTTCAGACGGCAATAATTTTGCGTCGAGATACGGATCCAGCATGTCGAGCGGCAGGTTGAGGGTGTGCAGAATCAGATAGGCGGCTTCGTCGTGAGCGTTGTCGCTGCCGTGGCCGAAAAACAAATCGGCTTCGTTGAAGCGGCTGACGGCAAAGCGCAACAGGTCGCGCACGGTGTGGAGTTCTTTGGCGGCTTCGGCAAACATGCTGGCTCCGGATAAAAGATATGAGAAGGCGATTATAGCGGATATGCCGCGGTCGCGCTCTTTTTCAGACGGCCTTGTTGATGTGTATGAATGAGCTTGTTTTAGATGTGCAAATTTTTCATGAAATTTGAAAAATACAATATATGGATTTCATTTATACTTAAACCATTATGAATGCCGAATAAGGAAACCATCATGAGCCAAACCCTGCCTTTACGCGCCGATACCGTCGGCAGCTATCTGCGCACCGCCGCGCTGAAACAAGCCCGCGCCGACTTTGCCGAGGGCAAAATCAGCCGCGACGAACTGACCCGCGTGGAAGACGAAGAAATCGCCAAATTGGTCAACGACCAATTGGCGGCCGGCATTCAAGTGATTACCGACGGTGAATTCCGCCGCTCGTGGTGGCACATCGACTTTTTGGAAAACCTCGACGGCATCGAAGGCTTTGTGCCGGAGCAGGCGTATGCGTTCAAAGGCACCGAAGTGCGCCGCTACAACACCCGCTGCAACGGCAAAGTGGCCTGGCCGCAAAACCATCCCTTTATCGCCCACTATCAAGCGCTGGCGCAAATCGTCGGCGACCGCGGCATCGTCAAATACACCATTCCCAGCCCCAACCAATTGATGTATCCGTTTATCTGGGACACCGGCGTGTATGCCGACAAAGCCGCGTTTGCCGCCGATGTGCAACAGGCTTACAAAGATGCGATTGCCGCCTTTTACGCAGCGGGCTGCCGCTATCTGCAAATCGACGACGTGTATTGGGGCAGCCTCTGCAACAACCACGAAGCGCCCGAATTTGCCGAAAACAAACGCTATGCGCTGGCAAACATTCAAGCGATTCTGGCCGACAAGCCCGCCGATATGTGCATCACCACCCACGTTTGCCGCGGCAACTACAAATCGTCTTACCTGCTCACCGGCGCGTATGACCCCGTGGCGCCGGAGTTGTTCGGCCAAACCGCGTTTGACGGCTATTTCCTCGAATACGACAACGAGCGCTCCGGCGATTTCTCGCCCTTGAAATATTTCAACGACAATCCGCATAAAGGCCGCATCGTATTGGGTTTGATTACGTCCAAATTCCCCGAGCTGGAAAGCAAAGATGCGATTAAAGCGCGCATCGCCGAAGCCGCTGAAATCGTGCCGCTGGATCAGTTGGCGCTGAGCCCGCAATGCGGTTTTGCCTCCACCGAAGAAGGCAACATCATGACCGAAGCCGAACAATGGGCGAAAGTGCGCCTGGTGGAAGAAATCGCCGCCGAGGTGTGGGGCGAAGACTGATTGCGCTGATATGAATGAAGAAGGCCGTCTGAAACGATGCAGTTTTCAGACGGCCTTTTATTATTGGGCATGTTTTCAGACGGCCTATCGACAAATCAACGATAACGATATGGAATCTGCAAATATAGTGGGAAAACTTACTCTAATACAAGGCAGCAAGCCGCAGACAGTACAGCTAGTACGGCTAGGCGCAGCAACGCCGTAGTAGGAATTAAGTTTTTCCACTATAGATGTTTGCTTGCTGTTGAATGCTTGGTTTCGTTATCGAGGCCGTCTGAAAAGTTTTTAGCTCATCAGCTGCGGAAACAGGTTTTTCAAACCGGCCACGATGATTTCAACGGATACCGCCGCCAGCAGCATGCCCATGATGCGGTTGAGAATGGTGAGGCCGGTGTCGCCCAATACTTTGCTCACTTTGGTGGCGGCCAGCAGCGTGGCGTAGCAAATCAGGCTGATAATCAGGCCTGCGGCCAGAATGGATAATTTGTCCCAATAATTGCGGGCAGACGAGGCGTAAATAATCACGGTGGAAATGCCGCCCGGGCCTATCATCATCGGAATCGCCAGCGGCACCACGGCCACGGCGGCGATGCTTTGGCTCGGCTTGGGCTGCTGGATGGTAATTTCGTTGCTTTCTTCCGTGCCCACATCCGGTTTGGCGGGGTTGTTGTTGCCGTTCATCAGGGAAATGGCAATCAGCAGCACCAAAATGCCGCCACCCACCTGAAACGCGCCCACGCTGATGCCGAGTAGCTTCAGCAGCCAGCCGCCGCTGAGGGTAAACAGGGTGATGGCAATCAACACGGTTACGGCGGCGATTTGGGCAACTTTTCGGCGTTCGCGGCTGCTGTGGTTGCGGGTCAAATCCAGGTAAATGGCCAAGGCGCCGAAAGGATTGATCAACACCATAAAAGCCAAGATGATTTTGCTGACTTCCATTCCCATTATCGGATTTCCTTAGTTGCGGCGTTGGTTGGCAATGCCCATCAGGAGCGCCAGAATCACCATAATCGATAGCGTGGCCGTGCCGCCGTAGCTCACCAGCGGCAAAGGCACGCCCACTACCGGTAGAATGCCGCTGACCATACCCATGTTTACAAACGCGTAGCAGAAGAACGTCATGGTGAGCGCGCCTGCGAGCGTGCGGCTGTAGAGTGTGGGCGCTTTCGAGGCGATATAGAGGCCGCGCCCCAGAATCAATAAATAAATCGCCAGCAGCAACACATTGCCGATAAGGCCGAATTCTTCACCGTAAACGGCAAAGATGAAGTCGGTGTGCGCCTCGGGAATGTAGTCGAGATGGGTTTGGGTGCCGTTGAGCCAGCCCTTACCCCAGATGCCGCCCGAGCCAATGGCAATCATCGACTGGATGATGTGGTAGCCTGCGCCGAGAGGATCTTTGGTGGGGTCGAGCAGGGTCATCACGCGGGTTTTTTGGTAATCGTGCATGCCGTAGTTCCAAATCAGCGGCAGCGCGGCGGCAAAGCCCACCAACGCGGCAAAAATCGCTTTCCAGGAAAGCCCGGCAAAAAAGATGACGAATAACCCGGATGCCATAATCAGCGTGGCGGTGCCGAGGTCGGGCTGCTTCAGAATCAATGCACCGGGCACGATAACCAGTGCAATCGCCACAAGATAGTGATACCAGCGCAACGACATTTCGTATTTCTGGAAATACCAGGCCACCATCATCGGCAGGGCGATTTTCATGATTTCAGACGGCTGGATGCGGGCGATACCGATATTGAGCCAGCGTTGAGAGCCGTTGACGGTGATGCCGAAAAAGTGCACGCCCAGCAGCAGCAATACGCCGACGATATACATCGGCGGGGCAAAGTTGGCGATAAACTGCGGCCGCGCGCGGGCGATAAACCATAACAGGATAAACGCCAACACGGTGTGCAGGGTTTTGTTTTCCAGTTGGCCGATTTGCTGGCCGTCGGCGGAGTAGAGCAGAAACAGGCTCATGATGTAAATCGCCAGCATGGCGTAAAACAGCCACGAATCCATCGGATCCCAAACAATCTGCTTGATTTTGTGAAACAGGGTATCGCTGTTATCTTGCATGATCGGCTCCTGAGGCGGAGAGGTCGGCTGCCTGTCCGGGGGCGATGCGTGCGGCTTCATAGGCCGCCTGAAACGGTGAGACCGCGTGGGTAGGGGCGGCGGAAGTGCTGCCTTCCAGCAGCGGATTGCCGGCTGTTTCAGCGCCGCTTGGGGTTTGTCTGCCGGTTGGGGTGTCGGTGCCGCCCTTCAGCTTGAGCAGATAATAATCGCTCAACTGGCGGGCAAGCGGTGCGGCAGTTGCGCCCCAACCGCCGTTTTCCAGAATCACCGCAATGGCAATCTGCGGTTTTTCAACCGGCGCAAACGAAATAAACCAAGCGTGGTCGCGGTGTTGTTCGGCCAGCGCAGCCGCGTTGTAAGACTGCCCCTGTTTGATTTGCACCACTTGCGCGGTGCCGGTTTTGCCGCCCATGCTGTATTGCAGGTTGGCGCCCACGCGCCAGGCCGTACCGCCCGGGCGCAATACTTTCACCATGCCTTGCTTGACGTATTCGAAATTGCCATGCTTGAACGGAATCTGGCGTGTGGGTTTGGGCTCGATAACAGTCATCTGGCGGCGCTCGTGGTCGAGCAGCTCTTTGACCATGTGCGGGCGGTATACCACGCCGTCGTTGGCGAGCGAGGCGGTGGCGTGTGCCATTTGCAGCGGGGTGTAGGTGTTATAACCCTGGCCGATGCTGACGGACACCATTTCCGCCGCATGCCATTCGCGCGCCGACGGATTTTTGGATTTGGCAAAACGGCGTGCTTTCCATTCGCGCGAAGGCAATACGCCGCGGTATTCGTTGGGCAGGTCGATGCCGGTTTGCTCGCCAAGGCCGAATTCGGCCAGATAAGGCGCAGTTTTGTCGATGCCCAATTCATAACCCAGGCGGTAGAAAAATGTGTCGGAAGAGACTTGAATTGCCTTGCTCAGATTGGCCGAGCCGTGGCCGCTGCGCACCGAATCGCGGAACATATGGCGCGAACCGGGGATGTTCCAGGCGCCGGGCGCGGGAACCACTGTGTTTTGACCGATTTTGCCGCTTTCGAGCAGCGCCATACCCATAAACGGCTTGAAGGTGGAGCCGGGTGGGTACAAACCCTGGGTGACGCGGTTGATGAGCGGGCGTTGCCAGTCTTCGTTGAGGCTTTTCCAGGTTTCGCTGTCGATGCCGTCGATAAACAGATTCGGATCGAAAGAGGGCTTGGAAACGAAGGCCAATACGCCGCCGGTTTGCGGGTCAATCGCCACCATCGCGCCACGGCGGCCGTTCATCAGGCGGTCGGCTTCCTGTTGCAGGCGGATGTCCATGGCCAGGCGCAGCGTTTGCCCGGTTTTGGCGGGCATGGTTTTCAATACGCGCACCACATTGCCGTAAGCATCTTTTTCTACTTCCTGATAGCCGGGCGCCCCATGCAGTTGGCGTTCGTAAAAGCTCTCCAGACCGGACTTGCCGATATGGGTGCTGCCGCGGTAAAGCGAGGTGAGATTGTCTTCATCCAGCTTTTTCTGGTCGCGGTCGCTGATGCGGCCGATATAGCCGAGAAAATGGGCGGTCAGCTGGCCGTAAGGGTATTCGCGGAAGGTGCGCGCATTGATTTCTACGCCTTTGAAGCGGTAGAGCTGGGCAGCGAGACGGGCGGCTTCGTCGGGCGCGAGCTTGAGCTTGAGCGGGATTTTTTCATATGAGCGGAATTCGGCGCGGAATTTTTTAAAACGGCGCAAATCGGCTTCGCTGATGTTGACATAAGAACGCAGGGCTTCGATGGTGTCGTCCACCTTGTTTTCCAGGTTGCTGGGCACGAGTTCGAGCGAATAGGCCGGATAATTGTGCGCCAGCACCACACCGTTGATGTCGGTTATTTCGCCGCGCGTGGGCGCGGTGGGAATCAGCGAGATGCGGTTGCTGGTGGCTTTGGCGACAAATTCATCGTGTTTGATGACCTGCAGGTAGATAAAACGGCCGAGCAGGATCGAGAAAAAAATGAAAATCAACACAAAAGCCACCACCAGCCGCAGCAGGAAGTCTTTCTGCTGGGCTGCCTGGTCGTGGGCGGTCTGGCTGTATTGACGGGGTGTTTTCATCAGCGTAAACGGCGGGAATTCAGGATGGTGAGCATGATTTTGCTCAACAGCGGCCACAACAGCGCGCCGACAAAAGGCGCGCTAAAGCCGAGCCAGTCGTTGAAGCGGTGGTCGTGCATCAGCCTGACCAGCATCAAAACCAGCTGGTTGCACAATAATGCGCCCAATACGGCTACGGCCTGGAAGCCGTAGCTGTAGAGGATAATCTGCCGCTGTTGCTGCAAAATTAAAAAAACAATCAGCATATACGACAAGGCGTGTTGCCCCAAAGGCGCCGCCGTGCCGATATCGACCAACAGACCGATGACAAACGCCCAGCCGACGCCGATGCTCTGCGGGCGGTTAATCGCCCAGTAGAGCAGAATCAAGGCCGTGAATTCGGGCAACCAGAAAAAGGTTTCTGCGGGAAAAGGCATGAAATCCAGCAGCATGGCCAAAATGAAGCTGGATACGATAATGCGTTTGGGCACCCGGTTGTGGAAATCTTCAAAATCGGTCATGGGCGGGGCGGATTCGGAGGGGCAGAGGCGGTCGCAGGCGCGGCTTTTTGCGGCAGCGTGAGCACGTATTTGCTGCTGCGGAAGGCGGCAAACGGCTCCAGCTCGACGCGATAGTAAGGTGTGCCTGCGGAGCGGGTCGCACCGGTGATTTTGGCAACGGGAATGCCTTCGGGGTAGATGCTGTCAAGGCCGGAAGTGAGCAATACATCAGACGGGCGTAAATCGGCATCCGCAGGAAAGTAACGCAGGCTGACTGCGCCGCCGCTGCCGTAGAGCAGGCTGCGCACGCCGGTGCGCGCCACCATTACGGGCACCACGGTCTGGCTGTTGGTAATCAGGGTCAACTCGGCGCTAAACGGCTGCACCTGAGTAATCTGACCAATCAGGCCATATTGGTCGAGCACGGCGTCGCCGGTTTTCAGGCCGCTTTGGCTGCCTTTATTGATGATCAATTTGTCGGACAAAGGGTCTTTGCCGTTGGAAATCACCTCTGCGCTACCGGTGGCCGCAATGCCGCCGCTTTGCAGCGATTGCAGCGTTTTGAGCTCGTTCATTTCGCGCTGCAGCCGTTCGGTTTGTTGGGCAAGAGCGTTCAGACGGCTGTTTTCCGTGTGCAGGCGTCGGTTTTCGCCCAGCAGCGAAGATTGCGACTGCATGAAGCCGCTTGTGTATTCATACAACCGTACCGGCTGGTTGGCCAGCCATTGCAGCGGATACAGCGCGGTGGCGGCGTAGCCCTTGGCGTGTTGCACGGCGGAATAGCGGTTGTCGAGCATCATCAGGGCAAGGCTGACAATCGAGAGGATAATCAGCTTGCTGCCCGGCTTGATGCCCTTGCGCGCAAAATTCAAAGACTGTTCGGCCATAGCGGTAACACAAATGCAGTCGGGTTAGGGGTTGACCACAAACACGGAATTGAGTTTGCCGATCATTTCCAGCGCCTTGCCCGAGCCGCGCGCCACGCAGGTGAGCGGGTCTTCGGCAATCATCACCGGTAGGCCGGTTTCTTCCGCGAGCAGACGGTCGAGACCTTTCAAGAGTGCGCCGCCGCCGGTCAAGACCAGACCGCGTTCGGCGATGTCGGCACCCAATTCGGGGGGCGTTTGCTCCAGCGCGTTTTTCACCGATTGGACGATTTGGTTCAAGGGCTCGGTCAGCGCCTCCAGAATTTCGTTGGAGCTGATGGTAAATGCGCGCGGAATGCCTTCGGCCAGATTACGGCCTTTGACTTCCAATTCGTTCACTTCCATGCCCGGGAAGGCGGAGCCGATGGATTTTTTGATTTCTTCGGCGGTGGCCTCGCCAATCAGCATGCCGTAGTTGCGGCGCACATAATTGATGATGCTGTCGTCAAAGGCATCGCCGCCGACGCGGATGGAGTGGGAATAAACCACGCCTGAGAGCGAAATCACGCCCACTTCGGTGGTGCCGCCGCCGATGTCGACTACCATCGAACCGGTGGCTTCTTCGATCGGTAAGCCCGCGCCGATGGCGGCGGCCATCGGCTCTTCAATCAGGTTGACGGTGGAAGCGCCTGCGGCCAGCGCCGAATCGCGAATTGCCTTGCGCTCGACCTGGGTGGAGCCGCAGGGCACGCAAATCACGATGCGGGGCGCGGCGGCGAAGCGGCTGTTGTTGACCTTTTTGATAAACTGTTTGAGCATTTTTTCGGTGACGTTGAAGTCGGCAATCACGCCGTCTTTCATCGGGCGGATGGCCTGGATGCTGCCGGGCGTGCGGCCGAGCATTTTTTTGGCTTCGGTGCCGACGGCCAGAATCACGCTTTTGCCGTGCGACGCATCGGTCTGCATCGCCACCACGGAGGGCTCGTCGAGCACAATACCTTTATTGCGGATGTAAATCAGCGTGTTGGCCGTGCCGAGGTCGATGGCAAGGTCGTTGGAAAAATAGCGGGTCAAAAAGCGAAACATGAAAACTTCCTGGTTTTGGTTCAACAACAATGGGCGGTTTGGCAGCAAAAGCTGACAGGCATGGCGTTTCAGACGGCCTCCGGAGCGGATTGTGCTGAAAAATCGCCATGCCGTGATATGGGTTTTCGGTTATAATTCGGCAATTAAACGAATTAACGCGCAATGATACCCTAGATTGGGCAATTTGCTAATCAAATTTAAGGATTTTTTATGGCACTGACTTTATCCGATGTGGAGAAAATCGCCAGACTGTCGCGCCTCTCGCTGACAGACGCCGAAAAAGCGCAGAGTTTGCAGGAATTAAACGATGTTTTTGCCTTGGTGGAGAAAATGCAGACCGTGGATACAGACGGCATCGAACCGATGGCGCACCCGCATGAAGTGGCTTTGCGTCTGCGTCAAGATGCGGTTACCGAAAGCGACAAGGCCGTGGAATACCAAGCGGTTGCCCCCGAAGTGCGCAACCGTTTGTATATCGTGCCGCAAGTGATTGAAGAATAATTTTCAGGCGGCCTCTATCTGATATGGAAAAGGCCGTCTGAAAACCAATGGAAAAGCCGTCAACATGACCTCGTATACTTTGAAACAAAGCAGCGAAATGCTGCAAGGCAAACAGATTTCCGCCACCGAATTGGCGCAGGAATACCTCGCTGCCATTGATGCCAAAAATCCCGCCATCAATGCCTATGTTCATCTCAATGCAGAAGCAACGCTGGCCGAAGCCAAAGCCGCCGATGCCCGCATTGCCGCAGGCAACGCTGCCGCGCTCACCGGCGTGCCGATTGCCTATAAAGATATTTTCTGCCAGCAAGGTTGGCAAAGCGCCTGCTCGTCGAAAATGCTCGACAATTTCGTCGCCCCCTATACCGCCACCGTGGTGCAAAATCTGCTCAACGAAGGCATGGTCACGCTCGGCCGCGTCAATATGGACGAATTCGCCATGGGTTCGACCACCGAAACCTCGTTTTACGGCATCACCCGCAATCCGTGGAACGGCGAACACGTTCCCGGCGGCTCATCCGGCGGTTCGGCAGCCGTAGTAGCCGCGCGCCTGGCGCCCGCCGCATTGGGCAGCGACACCGGCGGCTCCATCCGCCAACCCGCCTCGCATTGCGGCATCACCGGCCTCAAGCCCACTTACGGCGTGGTATCCCGTTTCGGCATGGTGGCTTACGCTTCCAGCTTCGACCAAGCCGGGCCGATGGCGCAAACCGCCGAAGACTGCGCCTTGCTGTTGAACGCGATGGCGAGTTTCGACGAGCGCGACTCCACCAGCTTGGAGCGCGAAAAAGAAGACTACGCCCGCGATTTGAATCAGCCGCTCAAAGGCCTGAAAATCGGTTTGCCGAAAGAATATTTCGGCGACAGCAACAGCGCCGACGTTCAGACGGCCTTGCAAAGCGTGATTGATTTGCTCAAACAACAAGGCGCGGAAATGGTGGAAGTGAGCCTGCCGCAAACCGAGTTGTCGATTCCCGCCTATTACGTGCTCGCGTCCGCCGAAGCCAGCACCAACCTGTCGCGTTACGACGGCGTACGCTACGGCCACCGCGCCGAAAAATTCAGCGACCTTGAAGAGATGTACAGCAACACCCGCGCCGAAGGCTTCGGCAGCGAAGTGAAACGCCGCATCATGATGGGCACTTACGTATTGAGCCACGGCTATTACGATGCCTATTATTTGAAAGCGCAAAAACTGCGCCGCCTCGTCGCCAACGATTTTCAGACGGCCTTGAAAGACTGCGACCTGATTCTCGGCCCCGTCGCCCCGACCGCCGCGCCCAAACTCGGCAGCGACATCCACGACCCCGTGCAGATGTATCTCTCCGACATCTACACCATCGCGCTTAACCTCGCCGGTTTGCCCGGCATGAGCCTGCCCGCCGGTTTTTCTTCAGACGGCCTGCCCATCGGCGTGCAACTGATTGGTAACTATTTTGCCGAAGCGAAATTGTTGAACGTGGCGCATCAGATTCAGTTGAACAGCGATTGGCACGAGAAAGCGCCGGAATGATATAGCCGTAGCGCGGGCTCTGCTCACGGAAGAATGGTTGAACATACTTAAAAGTGGGCAAAATCCACGCCATTGCCGTCTGCTTGAAACACAGCCTGCCATTCCCTGGCTAACCTCTGATGTTTGTTATCGGGATGAGTAGCCAATCTATTGAGCAACCTATGCCATCTGAAAAAAGGAGCCATGCCATGAAAAACACGCGCCAACTTTTCAAACGCAGCCGTTTGGCTTTACCGCTGCTACTGGCATTCAGCGCCGCCGCTTGTGCCGAAAATACACAAAATGCCGTTCAGACGGCCTCTGCCGCATCGCAAAACAGTGTAGCTTCGACAGTGCGCGCGGCGGTGCAGGCGAACCCTCAAGATGCGGCGCAACGTTGGCAATGGCAAACCGTTGCCCAAGGTTTGAATCACCCGTGGGGCTTGGCGTTTCTGCCCGATGGCGGGTTTTTGGTGACCGAGCGCAGCGGCAATTTGCGTGTAGTCAATGCAGACGGAAAGATTTCCGAGCCGGTAAGCGGCTTGCCCGAAATCGATGCGGGCGGGCAGGGCGGCTTGCTGGATGTGGCGCTCGACACCGATTTTGCCCAAACGCGCCGCGTGTATTTCTGCTTTAGCGAACCTGGCCGCAGCGGCAACAGTACGGCGTTGGCCGAAGGCATTTTATCGGCAGATAGCCGCAGCCTTGGCAACGTGAAAACCTTGTTCAGCCAGCAGCCGAAAGTTGCCAGCCGCAACCATTTCGGCTGCCGCATCGTGCTGACGCCCGAGCATATTTATCTGAGCATGGGCGACCGCTACAGCCGCCGCGATGATGCGCAAAACCTGGGCAACCATATCGGTAAAATCGTGCGCCTGAAGCGCGATGGCAGTGTGCCTGCGGATAACCCGTTTGCCAAACAAAACGGCGCCCGTGCCGAAATCTGGAGCTACGGCAACCGCAATGTGCAGGGGCTGGCGCTGGATACGCAAGGCCGCTTGTGGGCTAATGAGCACGGCGCGCAAGGCGGCGATGAAATCAACCTGATTGGGCCCGGCAACAATTACGGCTGGCCGGTGATTTCATACGGCACCGATTACGGCGGCGGCAAAATCGGCGAAGGCACGGCCAAAGCGGGCATGCAGCAGCCCGTGTATTATTGGGATCCGTCTATCGCGCCCTCGGGCATGACGTTTGTCGGTGAAAATCCCTACGGCAGCGACTGGCGCGGCAATTTGCTGGCGGGCTCGCTCAAATTCGGCTATGTTGCCCGCCTCACTCTGGACGGTGAGCGCGTGCTGCGCGAAGAAAAAATCGAGGTGGGTGAGCGCGTGCGCGATGTGCGCCAGTCGCCCGACGGCGCGGTGTATATCCTCACCGACAGCAGCAACGGCAAATTGATGAAGCTGTTGCCACAATAAACGTTCAGACGGCCTGAATATGCCAAGAGGCCGTCTGAACCCCGCAATAAACAAAACTTGTGTAAGAAAGACCTCAAATGACTTGGGAAACCGTAATCGGACTGGAAATCCACGTCCAATTAAACACCGAATCCAAAATTTTCAGCGGCGCGTCAACGGCTTTCGGCGCAGAGCCGAATGCGCACGCGAGCGTGGTGGAATGCGCGTTGCCGGGCGTGTTGCCGGTGATGAACCGCGAAGTGGTGGGTAAAGCCATCAAGCTCGGTTTAGCGCTGGATGCGAAAATCAATCAGAAAAACGTGTTTGACCGCAAAAATTATTTCTATCCCGATTTGCCCAAGGGCTACCAAATCAGCCAGCTCGATTTGCCGATTGTCGAACACGGCAAGCTGGAAATCGTGGTGGGCGATGAGGTGAAAACCATCAACGTCACCCGTGCGCACATGGAAGAAGATGCGGGCAAATCGGTGCATGAAGGCTTGAACGGTGCGACCGGCATCGACCTCAACCGCGCCGGTACGCCTTTGCTGGAAGTGGTATCGGAGCCGGAAATGCGTTCGGCGGCGGAGGCGGTGGCTTATGCCAAAGCTCTGCACGGTTTGGTAACTTGGCTGGACATCTGCGACGGCAATATGGCCGAAGGCTCTTTCCGCATCGATGCCAACGTGTCCGTGCGCCCGCAAGGCCAGGCCGAATTCGGTACGCGCCGCGAAATCAAAAACCTCAATTCGTTCCGCTTTTTGGAGCAGGCGATTAATTACGAGGTGGAAGCGCAAATCGAAATCATCGAAGACGGCGGCAAGGTGCAGCAGGCGACCATGTTGTTCGACCCCGACAAAGGCGAAACCCGCGTGATGCGCTTAAAAGAAGACGCACACGACTACCGCTATTTCCCCGACCCGGATTTGCTGCCGGTGATTATTTCAGACGGCCAGATGCAAAAAGCGCGTGACGACATGCCGGAATTGCCGAAAGAAATGGCGGCGCGTTTCGTGGTCGATTTCGGCGTGAGCGATTACGACGCCCGCCTGCTCACCGCCAGCCGCGCCCAGGCCGAATTCTTTGAAACCGCCGCAGTTGCCAGCAAACAGGGCAAATTGGTGGCAAACTGGATGAACGGCGAATTGGCCGCTACTTTGAATAAAGAAGGTGTGGAGCTGGCCGACAGTCCGATTACAGCGGCACGTTTGGCTGCGTTGGTCGGTAAAATCGCCGACGGCACTTTGAGCAACAAACTGGCAAAACAGGCGTTTGAAGCGATGTGGGCAAACGCGGAAGCCACGATTGAGCAGATTATTGCAGAAAAAGGCTTGCAGCAAATCACCGACACCGGCGCGATTGAAGCCATGATTGACGAAGTGTTGGCCAACAATGCCAAAGCGGTCGAGCAATTCAAAGGCGGTAACGAGAAAGCACTCAATGCCTTGGTCGGCCAGGTGATGAAGGCCAGTAAAGGCAAGGCGAATCCCGCGCAGGTGCAGGAATTGATGAAAGCCAAGCTGGGCTGAAACATGGCTTGAAACAAGGCATAGCCGAAGAAATGAGTTTCTGCTACGGCGTTGGCTCGCCTTGTATCCGAATCTATAGTGGCTAAACTTAATATTTGATACAAGGCAGCAAGCCGCAGACAGTACAGATAGTACGGCAAGGCGCAGCAACGCCGTAGCAGATATTAAGTTTAGCCACTATACATCTCCGATTATAGAGGCCGTCTGAAAGCCGCACGGGTTTCAGACGGCCTCTCGACTGCAAAACTGACAATACCGTAAAGCCTGCGTTATAATGCAAGACGCTTTTATTCCCAAGAATAGACCATGAAAAAATTCTTTTTACTGGCCTCGCTGCTGGCACTTTCGGCTTGCGGTTTTCACCTCAAAGGCCACGGCAATATTCCCGATGCGCTGCCTTATCAGGCTTGGCACGTGGATGGCGCAGCGCTTCAGCAAGCGCTTGAAAACGCATTGCGCAATGCCGACGGCCGCCCGGTGGATGCGCCGCAGGCGCAGGCGACCATCCGGGTAAACAGCATCGACACCCGCAAAGACATCTACACCATCACCCGCGCTGCCGAAATCAACGAATACCTGCTGATTTTGCGTGTGGAAGCCCAAGCTTACCGCAACGGCGACCCGCTGGGCGCACCGATGGTGATTCTGGTGCAGCGTCCGATGGAATATGCCGACAGCGAAGTGCTGGGCAAGCAGGAAGAAGAAGCCACTATTTGGGCGGAAATGCGCACCGATGCGGCCGAGCAGATTGTACGCCGCTTGGCTTTCCTGAAGGCCAACTGATATGGCGGCCATGGCGATAGAGGAGTTGTCGGCCGATTTGCCGCTGCGCCCTCTATACGTAATATACGGCGAAGAAGATTTGCTGCGCGTAGAGGCGCTGGATACGTTGCGCGCGGCGGCAAAACAGCAAGGCTATCTCAATCGCGAGGTTTATACCGCCGATTCGGCAAGCTTTGATTGGAACGAGTTGCTACAGGCCGCGGGCAGCGTAGGCTTGTTTGCCGATTTGAAGCTGTTGGAAATCCATATTCCGGGCGGCAAGCCCGGCAAAAACGGCGGCGATGCGCTGCAAACACTGGCCGAGCGCCTGCCGGAAGACACTGCTGCCGTCATCATGCTGCCAAAGCTGGAGCGGGCGCAAACGCAGGCCAAATGGTTTACGGCGCTGGTGAAACACGGCGTGATGCTGGAGGCCAAAGCGGTTGGCGGTGCAGCGCTGGCGCCGTGGGTGCGCAAACGCCTGCAACAGCAGAACCTTGATATCGAGGCCGATGCGCTGGCGCTTTTTGCCGAGCGGGTAGAAGGCAATCTGCTGGCGGCGAAGCAGGAAATCGACAAGCTGGCGCTCTTGCATCCGGCAGGGCATATCGTCAACATGGCCGATGCCGAAGCGGCGGTGGCCAATGTGGCGCGTTTTGATGTGTTCCAACTGGCAGGCGCATGGATGAGCGGCGATTCTGCCCGCGTATCCCGCTTGCTGGAAGGCTTGGAGGCAGACGGCGAAGAGCCGGTGCTGCTGTTGTGGGCGGTGGCGGAAGACATCCGCACGCTGATTCGGCTCACCGCCGCGCTCAAGCAAGGGCAGAGCGTGCAGGCCGTGCGCAACAGCCTGCGCCTGTGGGGCGACAAGCAAACTTTGGCGCCGATGGCGGTGAAGCGCATCAGCATCGCCCGCCTGCTGGCCGCACTGCAAGATTGCGCCAAAATCGACCGTATGATTAAAGGCGCGGAAGAGGGCAATGCCTGGGCTGAATTTAAACACCTGGTGAGCGGTTTGGCCGTATAATACGCGCTTTGCCTACCATTTTGATTATCAAGCATGGCCGTCTGAAAGCGGTTGGTTTTTCAGACGGCCTCAAAATCATAAAACCGAAGGAACCCGAACATTATGGATAAAAAAACCAAAATCCGCCTGGCAGGGCTGATTATTCTGGCCACCGCCGTTTTGAGCCTGATTCTCGTGCTGTTTACCGATTCGTGGCCGATTGCGATTGCAATCGCCGTGGTGATTATGGCGGCAGCCGCGGGTGGCTTTTACTGGTATTCGGGCCGCCAGCAGCGCCAGTTTATCGAACGCCTGAAAAAATTCGACATCGACCCGGAAAAGGGCCGCGTCAACGAAGCCAATTTGCGCCGCATGTACCACAGCGGCGGCCAGGCGCAAAAAGATGCGGTGACCATCATCTGCATGTCGCAACAATGTTCGCAGGCCGAAGCGCATGCCATGTTCAAAAAACGCCCGACCAAACAAGAGCAAATGCAGCAGATGCGCGAAATGCAAAAAGGCATGCGCCAGCCGCGTATGCGCCGCTGATGGTGCGGCACTGGGCAAACAGTTTGCCAGGCCGTCTGAAGCGTTTCAGACGGCCTTTTATAGTGGAAAAACTTACTCTACTACAGCGTTGCTGCGCCTGGCCGTACTATCTGTACTGTCTGCGGCTTGCTGCCTTGTATTAAAGTAAGTTTTTCCACTATACCGCTTGCTCTTTGGCGAAGCGGTGGGTTGTGATAAATTATGGCAAATGAAATTTCAGGATTGGTAAATATTTTATGAATATGGAAAGCGCGGTGCGCGAAAAGCTGGTGGCTGCGGCCACCGATTTGTTGTGGCGCGGCGGCGTGCGGGCATTGAGCGTGCGCTCGCTGGCCAGGCATGCCGACGCGCCGTTGGGCTCTACCTACCATTATTTTCCCGGCGGACGCCAGCAGCTGTTGGCCGAGGCGCTCGCTTTTTCCGACAGGCATGTGTGCGGGCAGATTCATGCTGCGCTGGCCGACGGCGTGGCAGGCTCTTGGGAGCGCATGGTGGAAACATGGCGGCGGCTGATGCAGGCTGAAAATTTCAGCGTGGGCTGCCCGGTTATTGCGGTGATTGCCGGTAATGAGGGTGAAGAGCACGTTATCGCCGCAGGCAGGATTATCGAGGGCTGGGTGGGGATATGGTCGGATGCGCTGACGCAGGCGGGTGTGGCGGCAGAGGAAGCTGCGGCATTGTCTGCACTCGCCATCTCCTCGCTGCAGGGCGCCATCCTGCAGTGTCGCGCACGTGCGGACACGACGGCGCTTGATCAGATGGAAAAGTTGGTCGGCGGCTTGTTTGGGCGGGTGTTGCGCGGGCTTTGAGGCATCAGGAAGCCCCGGCGCAGCCTGCAGTTTGGGCGCTCCAATGCTCGAAGCGGGCGGTGTTTTCGTTTATAATAACGCCTTTTCCGCCTGCCGGACAGATTATGAAAACCGTTGAGAAAAACGTATTGGTGCTGCACAGCGCCGGGCAGATGTTTGAATTGGTTGACCGCGCCGAGGATTATCCGAAATTCCTGCCGTGGTACAGCAAAACCGAAATCATCGAGCGCACCGACACCGAATTGAAAGCGCGGCTGTTTATGGACTACATGCGCGTGCAGCAATCGTTTGCCACACACAATCACAATATTCCCGGCCGTGAAATCCGCATGGATTTGCTCGAAGGCCCGTTCAAGGCTTTGAACGGCACCTGGAAATTTATTCCGCTGGGCGATGATGCCTGTAAAATCGAATTCAAGTTGCAATATGAATTTTCCAGCAGCATTTTGTCGAAGCTGATTTCACCGGTGTTCAGCCATCTTTCCGGTGCGTTAGTGGATGCGTTTGTGAAAGAAGCGGATCGGCGCTATGGTTAAGATTGAAGTTGCCTACGGCACGGCGGAAAAGCAGCTGTTGCAACAGATGGAAGTGGCAGACGGCACTACTGCGCGCGAGGCGGCGCGGCAAAGCAGGGTAAGAGAGGCGTTTCCCGATGCCGATGTCGACAAGGCGCCGCTGGGCATTTTCGGCAGGGCGGTGAAAGACGATACCGTGCTGCGCGATAAAGACCGCGTGGAAATCTACCGCCCGCTGCTGGTCGATCCGAAAGAAGCACGCCGGTTGCGGGCGCAGGCCGAGCAGGAGTAAGAATAGCAGCAGGCCGTCTGAAACAGGTATAGAATCATCCATAGTCGGAGAAATGAGTTTCTGCTACGGCGTTGGCTCGCCTTGTCGTACTATATATAGTCGTTTTAATTTAGTTTGATACATCGTTGCTGCGCCTAGCCGTACTATCTGTACTGTCTGCGGCTCGCCGCCTTGTATCAGAAGCTCATTTCTCCGACTATACTTACTTTGTGTTTCAGACGGCCTCATGGAAAAGTATCGTCAATTAAAATAAAAATACATCGGCGTTATCCCCTCTTGGCTCCAAGAGTGAAGAAGGCTTTGCTGCCAAAGCAGCAAGTCCGCCGGATCCGTACCAGATGTATTGCCTTCGACTCGCCGCCGCGGATTGTTTTATGTTGATTGGCTCTAAAATAACTGAAGAAAAACATGGCAGCGATTAAATTGATTGTCGGCCTGGGCAACCCGGGCAAGGAATACGAGCAAACCCGCCACAACGCGGGCTTTTGGTTTGTAGACGAATTGGCGTGGGCATGGAAGGCCACGCTGAAAGACGAAAAGAAATTTTTCGGTGAAGCGGCGCGGGTTGCCCGGCCTGAAGGCGATGTGTGGCTGCTGAAACCCACCACGTTTATGAACCGATCCGGCCAGGCAGTGGCGGCGCTGGCGCAGTTTTACAAAATCAAACCGGCAGAAATCATGGTGGTGCACGACGAGCTGGACCTTGCCTGCGGGCGCATCAAGTTCAAGCTCGGCGGTGGCAACGGCGGCCACAATGGCCTGAAAGACATTCAGGCGCGGCTGGGCACGCCGGATTTCTACCGCCTGCGTCTGGGCATCGACCATCCCGGCGACCGGAATCTGGTGGTGGGCTATGTGTTGAACAAGCCCGGCGCGGAAGACCGCGAAAAGATTGACGACAGCATTGCCAAATCGCTGCGCGGCATGCCGAAGATTATGGCCGGTGAGTTTGATGAAGCCATGCGCGAATTGCATGGCAGGTAGGTTTTTTTGCAGGCCGTCTGAAAGCTTTTCAGACGGCCTTGGTTATGGGGGCTGGTTTGCCGCGCTTGCTTGCCGTGTGCCTATCAGTTTATCCGCAATAAGGTACGGGCAAACTCCGTATCTTCTGTTCAGACGGCCTTTGATGATGAATACGCCCGAATCCCGCAAAGACCCGCTCGGCTCCGGCTGGATGGTGATTGCCGCTTTCTGTTTCACGCTGATGAATTTGTGGGTGAAGGAAGCGGGCAACCGTTTTGCGTTCGGCTCGGGCGAATTGGTGTTTTGGCGCATGGGTTTTGCGGCGCTGGTGTTGGGCATGCTGGCGCGCGCGCAGGGTAAAACCTTTGCCACGCCGCATTGGAAAGCGCATCTGAGCCGCAGTGTGTCGGGCACGCTCGGCATGTTTTGCATTTTTTACGCGGTGGTGCATTTGCCGCTGGCGACGGGGGTGACGCTCAGCTATACCTCGTCGATTTTTCTGGCGGTGTTGTCGATTGTCGTTTTACGGGAAAAATTATCGCGATACAAGGAGCTGATGGTGGTGCTCGGTTTTGTCGGCGTGATGGTGCTGTTGCGGCCTTCCTTGGGCAGCGGTCAGGAATGGCCGGCACTGGTGGGCTTGTGCGGCGGTTTGCTGGCCGGTTGGGCGTATATGCAGGTGCGCGAATTGTCGCTCTTGGGTGAGCCGGGCTGGCGGGTGGTGTTTTATCTCTCGGTAGTGGGCATGATATTGGGCGCGGTGTGGGCCACATTCACCGGCTGGCATCCGCTTACACTGCAGGCGTTGCCGTATCTTTTCGGTATCGGTGCTTCGGCGCTGGTGGCGCAACTCTGTCTGACGCGTGCCTACAAGGTGGGCGACAAGCTGACGGTGGCGGCGCTTTCCTATTTGACGGTGGTGTTTTCCAGCGTGGCGGGGATGTGGTTTCTGGGCGATAAAATAGGCTGGCAAGAAATGCTCGGTATGGGTATGATTGTTGCCAGCGGCATTTTCAGCAGCTTTAATCCGCGCAGCCTGCTGAAGCGGGTGCGTTATTGAATGTTTGAAATGTATGAATGTGGATAATAAGGGAGCAAGCATGATTTCCATCAGAGAGCAGTCTTACGGCCTGAATGTGGCCTTGTATAACGAATTTACCCTGGAAGATTTTCAGGAGTTTGAAGTCGCTGCGCTTAAATGCGCCCAGAAAGTGCACCGCCCGGATATGCTGTTGGACTTATCGCTGCTGAAAGACTTTACCCTGGATATGGCGGTAGAGCAGCTCAAGTTTATGAGTGAGCATGAAGATGATTTCGGCCGTATTGC
The DNA here is from genome assembly GCA_030538415.1 of Neisseria sp. Taxonomy (GTDB): domain Bacteria; phylum Pseudomonadota; class Gammaproteobacteria; order Burkholderiales; family Neisseriaceae; genus Neisseria. Next base: position 28,671 of record JAUNTY010000012.1, read on the forward strand.
CATTGTGGTTGATGATGTGTGGATTAAGCTGGCCGCGCGTCTTTCCAGCCTGATTACCCAGCAGCATCCGAAATATTTTGAAGAGGTGGGCGAGGCGCAGGCCTGGTTGATGGAAACTCGTTCGGAATAATATAGTCGCTCCAATTTAGTTTGATACAGCGTTGCTTCGCCTAGCCGTACTATAGTGAAAAAAACTTAATTTCTACTACGGCGTTGCTGCGCCTGGCCGTACTACTTGTGCTGTCTGCGGCTTGCTGCCTTGTATTAAAAATTAAGTTTTTCCACTATAACTGTACTGTCTGCGGCTTGCTGCCTTGTCTCAATCTAATTTCTCCGACTATACTTTCAGACGGCCTGAAAGCAAAAAAACGACTGCATGAGGCAGTCGTTTTTTACGGAAAACCGTTTTAGTGGGTGCCCACCTTGATTTTCTGCCACAGGCTGACAGTCAGTTTTTTCGCATCGTCGCTCATTTGCGGCATCACGAAGCCGTCTTGCATGTCTTGCTCGTTCGGGAAAATCGAACGGGTGGCCACCAGCGCCGGATCCATTTTCTCGCGGGCAGGCAGGCTGGCTGGGGCGAAAGTCACGAAATCGCCGTTTTTGGCGGCTACGTCGGGATCGAGCGTGTAGTTGATGTATTTATGGGCGTTCAATACGTTTTTGGCGTCTGCCGGAATCAGCCACGCTTCAATCCAGAAGCCCATGCCTTTCGGGGTGAGCACATCAATGCCGATGTTGTTTTTCACTTCTTCCGAGCGGGCTTTGGCCATGTTGAGGTCGCCGCCATTGCCCGCTGCGAGGCAGACATCACCGCGTGCGAGCTCGTCGATGACCGAGGGGCTGAAGCGTTTTACATCGGGGCGGATGGCCTGCAATACTTCGGCAGCTGCCTTTATGTCGTCGGGATTGCTACCTTTGGGGTCTTTGCCCAGATAGTTCAAAACGATGGGGAACATTTCGCTCGGGGTATCCCACAGCGCGATGCCGCAGCCTTTGAGCTTGGCGGTGTATTCGGGTTTGAACAGCAAATCCCAGCCGTTTTCGGGCAATTCTCCGCCCAGCGCTTCTTTGCCTTTGGCGGTAATCGCCAAGGTGTTGACGCCTGAGAAGTAGGGCACGGCGTATTCATTACCCGGGTCGGCGGTTTCCATCATTTCCAAAAGTTTGGGGTCGATGTTTTGATAGTTCGGAATCAGGTCTTTGTGGACTTTCTGATAGGCGCCGGCGCCAATTTGACGCGGCAGGAAGGCGATGCCCGGCACGACCAGATCGTAACCCGATTTGCCGGTCAGCACTTTGGCTTCGAGGGCTTCGTTGTTTTCATACAAATCGTAGGTCAGCTTCAGGTTGTTGGCTTTTTTGAAGTCTTCTACAGTGCTTTCGTCCACATAGTTGGACCAGTTGTAGATGTTGAGTGTGTCGGTTACGGGCAGGCCGTCGGTATTGGCGGCAGCGGCCGATGAGGCGGCACTTGCATCTGCCTGAGGTTGGGCCGGCTTCTGCTCGCTTTGGCCGCCGCAGGCTGCGAGTGCGAGGGTGGCAAGGGCGGCTAATACTGATTTTTTCATACGGGTTGTTTTCCTGATGAAAGGGTTGGCTAAAAATATAAACAGCCGCGCGCCCCATATAAACCCCGGCGGCGGCCTGAGGCGCATTGTAATGTATGCGTGATAAAAATCAAAGTGATATGATAATTGAAAGCCTGCCCGACAACCGCAGGCCGTCTGAAAAGGCCTTGGTCGCCGGCATATGTGGCTTTCCGGAGAAATTTATTGAATAATATGGCGGATTTGTGGTGAAACTACTTGCATGGCAGCGCTTTAATCTTTAAAATTGCGTGTTTACGAAATTTAGATTTGATTTAATCAGGAGATATCCAATATGGCCAATAGCGCACAAGCCCGCAAGCGTGCCCGCCAAGCAATTAAAAACCGTGCCCACAACGCCAGCCTGCGTACTGCTTTCCGCACTGCGGTTAAGAAAGTGTTGAAAGCCGTTGAAGCCGGCGACAAAGCTGCCGCCCAGGCGGTTTACCATGACTCGGTCAAAGTGATGGACCGCATTGCCGACAAAGGCGTGTTCCATAAAAACAAGGCAGCCCGTCATAAAAGCCGTTTGTCTGCCAAAGTTAAAGCTCTGGCTTGATTTTGCGGCTGAAGCTTTCCGGCCATTTTGAATGGCCGGAAAGCTTTGGAGCCGATGGCGAAGATGCCCCCGGAGATAAACGGAATGTTTGTTTCTCCGGGGGCATCGGTTTGTGTGGCAAGGCCGTCTGAAAAGCGTACCCTCAGACCGATACGGAATACATGGGATGTGAAGATGATGCAAAAACATAATGTCATGATACTGGGCGCGTTGCTGACGGCAGGTTTGCCCGCATCGGCTTGGGCGAAAACCGATCCTGCCCTGCAGTGTACGCTGCTGCAGGACAATGCTATGCGATTGGCCTGTTTCGACCGGGTATATGCCATGCAGTTTCCGCCTCAAAGCCCGCTTCCGGCAGTGGTTGCCGTGGATGGCGGCGATTCCAAGTCGGTGGATTTGGCGCGCACCATCGATGCCAGCCGTGAAAATCAGGAGCCGACCATCGTGTTTAGCGAAGCGCCGCAGCAATCTGATGATTCGGAGCAATCTCTGGCGCAAGCGGCCGAGGCTTACACTCCTTTGAGTATGATGTACGATTTGGATCAAAACGATCCGCGCGGCATTCTCACCATACGAGAGCACAATCCCATGTATCTGATGCCGGCCTGGTACAACAGCAGCCCCAACCGTTATCCGCATTCGCCTACCCGCGGCGTGGCTAACGATGATGTGTCGATAGATCAAAAACGGTTGGAAGCGAAAATGCAGGTGTCGTTTAAAACCAAGCTGATGGAAGATTTGTTTAAAACCCGCGCCGATTTGTGGTTCGGCTATACGCAAACTTCCAATTGGCAGCTGTGGAACCAAGGCAAGAATTCCGCGCCGTTTCGCAACAATGATTATGAGCCTGAAATTTTCATCACCCAGCCGGTGAAAGCCGATTTGCCGGGCGGCGGCAAGCTGCGCGTGTTGGGCTTGGGTTTTGTGCACCAATCCAACGGCCAGAGCCGCCCGATGTCGCGCTCGTGGAACCGCGTGTACGGTATGGCCGGGATGGAGTGGGGCAAGCTGACCGTTATTCCCCGAGTGTGGGGAACCGTGCTGAACGGCAGCGGTTCGGACAACGACAACCCCGATATTGCCGACTACATGGGCTATGGCGATTTGAAGCTGCAATACCGCTTCAATGACAAGCAAACCGTTTCCACCACCATGCGCTATAACCCGAAAACCGGCAGAGGCGCCGTAAAAGCAGGCTATACTTTCCCGCTGAAGGGCAAGCTCAAAGGCTATGTACAGGGCTTCCACGGCTACGGCGACAGCCTTCTGGATTACAACCACAAGCAAAACGGCATCGGCTTCGGCCTGATGTTCAATGATTGGGACGGCATTTGAGCCGATTGTGAAAAACACTCGTTTCTTGACATCCGAGCGCGTATAATACGCCGTTTGGGCATTGCATGGAGTTGGGCGGAAAACATGGCGAAAAATACAGCCGAAAGCGGCGGGTTGGCAAAAGCGCTGAAAAAATACCTGATTACAGGAATCCTGGTATGGCTGCCGATTGCCGTGACCGTGTGGGTGATTACCTACATCATTTCCGCTTCCGACCAATTGATCAACCTGTTGCCCGACCATTGGCAGCCGAAATATTTCTGGGGCTTCAACATCCCCGGTCTCGGCGTCATCATGGCGGTGGTGGTGTTGTTTGTTACCGGTCTTTTCGGTGCCAACGTATTGGGCAAGCGCATCATCGATGCCTGGGATGCCCTGCTTGGCCGTATTCCGGTGGTCAAATCGATTTATTCCAGTGTCAAAAAAGTATCCGAATCCTTGCTTTCCGATTCGCGTCAATCGTTTAAAACGCCTGTGTTGGTGCCGTTTCCGCAGCCCGATATCTGGACGCTGGCTTTTGTGTCGGGCAATATTCCGACCGCCGTGCAGCAGGCGCTGGGTGAGGATGAGTATGTTTCCGTTTACGTGCCCACCACGCCAAACCCTACCGGCGGCTATTATATTATGGTGAAACACAGCGATATCCGCGAGCTCGACATGAGCGTTGATGATGCGCTGAAATATGTGATTTCACTCGGTATGGTGTTGCCTGAAAACCCATCTGCGCCGATGCAGGCCGTTTTGTTCGAATCCTTGCCGTCTGAAACGAAGAGCCAATCTTCAGATGGCCTGAAATAACTGTTTGAATCCACTTTAAAATCCAAAATACCAAAGGGATGATTTTTTATGCGTACCAACTATTGTGGCTTGATTAACGAGCAATATCTCGACCAAACCGTGACCGTCAAAGGCTGGGTACACCGCCGCCGCGACCACGGCGGGGTGATTTTCATCGACTTGCGCGACCGCGAAGGCATCGTGCAGGTGGTCATCGACCCCGATACGCCCGAAGCCTTTGCCACCGCCGATTCCGCCCGCAGCGAATTCGTATTGAGTATCAGCGGCCGCGTGCGCAACCGCCCGGAAGGCACCACCAACGACAAAATGGTATCCGGCAAAATCGAAATTTTGGCCAAAGAAATCGAAATTCTCAATGCCGCCGCCACGCCGCCGTTCCAAATCGACGATGAAAACATCAGCGAAAACGTGCGCCTGCAAAACCGCGTTATCGACTTGCGTCGCCCGGTGATGCAAAACAACCTGAAATTGCGCTACAAAGTGGCGATGGGCGTGCGCCGTTACCTCGACGACCAAGGTTTTATCGACATCGAAACGCCGATGCTGACCCGTTCCACCCCCGAAGGGGCGCGTGATTACCTCGTGCCCAGCCGCGTGCATCCGGGCGAATTTTTCGCGCTGCCGCAATCGCCGCAGTTGTTCAAACAGCTGTTGATGGTGGCCGGTTTCGACCGCTACTACCAAATCACCAAATGCTTCCGCGACGAAGATTTGCGTGCCGACCGCCAGCCCGAATTCACCCAAATCGACTTGGAAACCTCATTCCTCGGCGAAGACGAAATCATGAACATCACCGAAGGTATGGCCAAAAAAGTGTTTAAAGACGCTTTGGGCGTGGATCTGGGCGATTTCCCGCGTATGCCGTTCTCCGACGCCATGTTTTATTACGGCTCCGACAAACCCGATTTGCGCGTTGATTTGAAATTCACCGAACTCACCGAGTTGATGAAAACCGAAGAATTTAAGGTTTTCCGTGGCGCAGCCGACATGAAAGGTGGCCGCGTGGTGGCCTTGCGCGTGCCGGGCGGTGCGAAACTTTCGCGCAAAGACATCGACGAATACACCAAATTCGTCGGCATCTATGGCGCCAAAGGCTTGGCCTACATCAAGGTTAATGATGTGACCAATTTGAGCAACGGTGAAGACAGCGGCCTGCAATCGCCGATTGTGAAATTCCTGTCTGAAAACGCGCTGAAAGAAATCATTGCCCAAACTGCCGCCGAAAACGGCGACATCATCTTCTTCGGCGCAGACAAAGCCAAAGTGGTCAACGAAGCCATCGGCGCATTGCGCATCAAAATCGGCCACGAACACGGCGCGGCCAACGGCTATTTCACCGACGAATGGCGTCCGCTGTGGGTGGTGGATTTCCCGATGTTTGAATACGACGAAGAAAACGACCGCTACGCCGCCATGCACCATCCCTTCACCTCGCCGAAGCCCGGCCATGAAGACTTGATGGACAGCGATCCCGAAAACTGCCTCGCCCGCGCCTACGATATGGTGTTGAACGGCTGGGAAATCGGCGGCGGCTCAATCCGTATCCACCGCGCCGACGTGCAGACCAAAGTATTCGCCGCGCTGAAAATCAGCCCGGAAGAGCAGCAAAACAAATTCGGCTTCCTGCTCGACAACCTCAAATTCGGCGCGCCTCCGCACGGCGGCCTCGCCTTCGGCCTCGACCGCTTGGTCACTTTGATGGCGGGTGCGGAATCCATCCGCGACGTGATTGCCTTCCCGAAAACCCAACGCGCGCAAGACTTGCTGGTGGATGCGCCGAATCAGGTCGATGAGAAGCAACTGCGCGAGCTGGGCTTGCGCCTGCGCCAGAAAGCCGCGGAAAATAAAGAAGCGTAATCTTTGTGTTTTGTATGAAAAGGCCGTCTGAAAGCATTGGATGCTTTCAGACGGCCTTTTATATTTTATAGTCGAATAAATGAGTTTCTGCTACGGCGTTGTCTCGCCTTGTCGTACTATCTGTACTGTCTGTGGCTCGCCGCCTTGTATCAGAATCTCATTTCTCCGACTATAGTTATAGGGAAAGACGCATTTTATTTCTATATTAACAACATGTTTCACGCAAATATTTTAAATATTTATTGATAAATAACAGATATAAAATTACAGGCTAGATGCAGCAAGGAATAGAGCGGGGCATTCGCGGTAACAATGAAGGGCAATGCAGCCGAAATGAAACGAGGGGTTACGGCTGTTTTTAATATGAGGCCGTCTGAAAAAGCTTGATTGCGTTGATTTTAATGATGTTGGCTGACGAAATCGCCAAGATGGCCATGATTTATTCAAAAATAATGAAGTTAAATTACGGAAAATAAAGCGTTAAATCTAATTATCTTTCTTGTGATTTTGTTGCACTCCTCAGTTAAAATGCGGCAATCCGGTTTCAATAAATAGCAAAAGAAAGCAATATAAAACTGGTTTTTACTCTGCAAACAATAAATTCAGGAATGATGATTATGGCGAAATATACTTGGCTGCATATCGGCTTGGGCTCTTTCCAACGTGCGCATCAGGCGTGGTATCTCAACGAATTGATTAAAACGGGCGATGATGATTGGGCGATTGCCGCCGGTAATATCCGCAACGACAGCGAACACACCATCGAAGCGCTGATTGCCCAAAACGGCGAATATGTGCTGGAAACCGTCAGCCCGCATGACGAGCGCGCCTATGAAACCATCAAATCGATTCAAAAACCCATCCGCTGGCAGGCCGATTTGGCGCCTTTGATTGAAGAGGGCGCGCAAGCAAACACCAAAGTGATTGCCTTCACTGTTACCGAAGCGGGCTATTATCTCGACAGCCAATACCGCCTCGATCAAGGTAATGCGAGCATTCAGGCCGATTTGAAAGGCGGCCATGAAACCATCTACGGCATCATCGCCAAAATTCTCAAAAAACGCATGCAGTTGGCCGATGGCAAAGTTACCCTGCTTTGCTGCGACAACGTGCGCCACAACGGCGAGCGCTTTCACGACGGCCTGGTGGAATTTTTAACCCTGATTGGTTATCTGGACGTGATTGCCTGGCTGAAAGACAACGCCACCACGCCCAATACCATGGTCGACCGCATCGTACCGCGCCCGGCGGAAGATTTGCCCGCGCGCATTCTGGCAAAAACCGGCATCGCCGACCAAGCGCCGGTGATGGGTGAAACCTTTATCCAATGGGTGATTGAAGACAATTTCAAAGACAATATCCGCCCGGCGTTGGAAAAAGTGGGCGTGCAGCTGGTGGATTCGGTGATTCCGTATGAAGAAGCGAAAATCCGCGTGTTGAACGTGCCGCATGCCGCGATTGCCTGGGCGGGCACTTTGCAGGGTGAAGCGTTTATCCACGACAGCACGTTAAACGAGCGCGTACGCCAAGTGGCCTACGATTATGTGACCCAAGACGTGATTCCGAGCCTCGGCGACAACGGCATCGACTTGCCGGTTTACCGCGATGTGGTGCTGGAGCGCTTCACCAATCCGCACATCAAAGACACCAACCAGCGTGTGGCCGCCGACGGTTTCTCCAAGATTCCGGCGCAAATCCAGCCGACGCTGATTGAGCGTTACCGCAGCGGCGTGCGCCCCGAAGCCACCGCTTTATTGCCCGCGCTGTTTTTCGTTTTCATGGAGCAGTGGCATCAGGGCAAACTGCCTTATACCTATCAAGACGGCATTCTCGATGAAGCGGCCGTGCACGCCATGTATCAATCTGCCGACCCGGTCAAAGTCTTCGCCCAAGACAAGGCTTTGTTCGGCGAATTGGCCGACAATGCCGACTTTGAAGCGCTGCTACGTGAAAAAGTGGCAGAAGCCCGCACCTTTTTGGCATAAAGGAGCAGGCGATGTATTTAGGTCTTGATTTTGGCACTTCTGAAATCAAGGCGCTGCTGAGGGATGAGCACGGCAACATCGTGCTCACCCACGGCATGCCCTTGAGTATCCAACGGCCTCAGCCGCAATGGTCGGAACAATCCGGCCAGGAGTGGTGGCAGGTGACCAACGATTTGATTCAATATCTGCGCCAACAATGCGGCGCGCGCTGGCAGCAGGTGAAAGCCATCGGGCTTTCCGGCCAGATGCACGGCGCGGTGTTGCTTGATGCGGCCAATCGGCTCTTGCGCCCGGTAATTCTGTGGAACGACACCCGCAGCGCCGCCGAATGCGCCGAGCTGGAAGCCGCCGCGCCCAATCTCCATGCCGTGACCGGCAATCTCGCCATGCCCGGTTTTACCGCGCCCAAATTGCTGTGGGTGCGGAAACACGAGCCGGAAATCTTTGCGCAAACCGCCAGCGTATTGCTGCCGAAAGACTACATCCGCCTGCTGATGACCGGCCGGAAAATTTCCGAAATGTCGGATGCGGCGGGCACGTTGTGGCTCGATGTGGCCAAGCGCGACTGGTCGGACGAGATGCTGGCCCAGTGCGGCCTCGACCGCAGCCATATGCCCGAATTAATCGAAGGCAGCGGCAACAGCGGCACTTTGCTGCCCGAAGTGGCCGAAGCCTGGGGTTTGGGCGCGGATGTCATCGTGGCGGGCGGCGGCGGCGACAATGCCGCCAGCGCGGTAGGCGTGGGCGCGGTAAAGCCTGGTGACGCGTTTATTTCACTCGGCACTTCCGGCGTGGTGTTTGTAGTGAATGAAGCCTACCGCCCCGCGCCCGAATTGGCCGTTCATTGCTTCTGCCATGCTTTGCCCGACCGTTGGCACCAAATGAGCGTGATGCTTTCCGCCGCCGCCTGCTTGAGCTGGTATTGCAAGCTGGTGGGGGTGAAAGAAGCGGAATTGCTGCAGGAAATCGCCGCCTTGAGCGCGGAAGAAAGAGCCGCCGCGCCGATTTTTCTGCCATATCTTTCCGGCGAGCGCACACCGCACAACGATGCCGAGGCCAGCGGCAGCTTCCACGGCATCCGCCACAGCGCCAACCGCGCAGTGATGGGCTATGCCGTGCTTGAAGGCGTGAGCTTCGGCATTGCCGACGGCGTGCGGGTGTTGCAGGAAAGCGGCACGGCAATCAGCCGTTGCTCGCTGCTCGGCGGCGGGGCGCGCAGCCCTTATTGGGCGCAGCTTTTGGCCGATATTCTGCAACTGGAAATCGTCACCCACCAAGGCGGCGAAACCGGCGGTGCCTTGGGCGCGGCGCGGCTGGCGGCCTTGGCTTGCGGCCAAAGCGAAGCCGATGTGTGCGGCAAGCCCGAAGTGGATGCGGTTTATCAGCCCGATGCGCAGCGTTTGACAATATTGGCGGCGCGTTATCAGACATTCCGGTCGCTGTATCAAAACGATTTGGCATTCCGAAAACAATAGTTGTTGAAACAAGGCTTTGTGGGTTATTTTGCATAACCCGCAAGCCTGAGTGCAGTCTTTTTTCAGACGGCCTCTGATGTTTTTCAAGTCAGAAAGGTGTATTTATGAATTCTCCCGCAGTGACCAAACAATGGATGGGTCTGCCGCTCAACCTGTTGTGGGGCTACATCGCCATCGCGCTCTTCATGACCGGCGACGGCTTCGAGCTGGCCTTTTTGTCGCACCACATCACCAGCCTCGGCTTTTCCCAATCGCAATCTTCGCTGGCATTCTCGATTTACGGCCTGGCCGCGGCTTTGTCGGCCTGGGTGTCGGGCGTGTTTGCCGAGATTATTACACCCCGCAAAGCGATGATTATCGGCTTTGTGATGTGGTGTGTGTTTCATACGCTGTTTCTGGTGTTTGGGCTTGGTGATGCCAATTACCCGTTGATTCTGCTGTTTTACGGCATTCGCGGTTTTGCTTATCCGCTGTTTCTGTATTCTTTTATCGTGATGATTGTGCAGAATGTGCACAGCTCGCAAATCAGCCCGGCGATGGGCTGGTTTTGGACCACTTATTCAATCGGCATCGGCGTGGCGGGCAGCTATATTCCCAGCTTCACCATCCCGATGATGGGCGAACGCGGCACGCTCTGGCTGGCGCTCGTGTTCTGTTTCGCAGGCGGCATGGTGGCGCTGACCATGTTGCGCAACATCAATGCTTCGTCGCATATGCACAATCTTTCCACCAAGGAAAAATTCACCGAATTGAGCCGCGCCGTCACCCTGCTGGTGAGCAACCGTAACGTGTTGTATGCCAGCATGATTCGGATTATCAATACGTTGTCGCTGTTTGGTTTTGCCGTGATTATGCCGATGATGTTTGTGGACGAACTGGGCTTTTCTACCCCCGAATGGCTGCAAATCTGGGGCGTATTCTTCGCCACCACGCTGTTTTCCAACGTATTGTGGGGCATCGTCGGCGAAAAACTGGGCTGGATGAAAGTGGTGCGCTGGTTCGGCTGCATCGGCATGGCGGTTTCCACCTTGAGCTTCTATTATCTGCCGCAACACTTCGGCCACAATTTCTACATGGCCTGGATTCCGGCGATTTTGCTCGGCACTTTTGTCGCCGCGTTTGTGCCGATGACGGCGGTGTTTACTGCGCTGGAGCCGAATCATAAAGGCGCGGCGATTTCGATTTACAACCTCTCCGCCGGTATGTCGAATTTCCTCGCGCCCACCATCGCCACCATTCTGCTGCCTTATTACAGCTTTATCGGCGTGGTGTATGCCTATACCGCGCTGTATCTGTTCGCCTTCGTGCTCACTTATCTTTTGAAAGTGAAACAGCCGGGCTTTGATGGCGAGCCTGCCGAAGCGCATACCGGTTAGATTTAAAGTAGGGCAATATCAATAAGAGGCCGTCTGAAAGCGTTCAGACGGCCTCTTATTAGTGACGAAACATATCGATAAATCAGGTAAAATAGCGCTTTTCGCCCGTATTCAGACATTCCGATGATAGAAATCAAACAGCTCACCCTCCAGCGCGGCCTGAAAGTATTGCTCGACAAAGCCAGCCTCACCATCAATCCCAATCAGCGCGTGGGCTTAATCGGCAAAAACGGCAGCGGCAAATCCAGCCTGTTTGCCCTGATTAAAGGCGAAATCGCGCAAGACGGCGGCGATATTCTGATTCCCAAACATTGGAAACTGGCGGCGGTGGCGCAGGAAACCCCCGCGCTCGATACCACCGCGCTCGATTATGTGTTGCAGGGCGACGCGCAATTGCAAGCCTTTCAGACGGCCTTGAATCAGGCCGAAGCCGAAAACGACGGCATGAAGCAGGCCGAATACCATGCCAAACTCGAAGAAATCGATGCCTACACCGCGCCCGCCCGCGCCGCCAAATTGCTCAACGGCTTGGGTTTTTCGCAAACCGAGCACAGCGCGCCGGTGAAATCGTTTTCCGGCGGCTGGCGGATGCGGCTCAATCTCGCGCAGGCGCTGATGTGCCGCGCCGATTTGCTGCTGCTTGACGAACCGACCAACCACCTCGATTTGGAAACCGTGTTGTGGCTGGAAAACCACCTCGCCAACCTTGCCTGCACGCAAATCATCATCTCGCACGACCGCGATTTCCTCAACGCCACCACCACCCAAACGGTGGAGCTCGCCAACCAAAAGCTCACCCAATACGGCGGCAACTACGATTTTTACCAAATCGAGCGCGCCCAGCGTCTCGCGCAACAGCAATCGGCCTACCAAAAGCAGCAAACCCAAATCCGCCACCTGCAATCGTTTATCGACCGCTTCAAGGCTAAAGCCAGTAAAGCCGTGCAGGCACAAAGCCGCATGAAAGCGCTGGCACGGCTGGAACGCATCGCCCCTGCTCATCTCGACAGCGAATTTTCGTTTGAATTCGACCAGCCCGCCCATCTGCCCAATCCCCTGCTCAAGCTCGACGAAGCCGATTTGGGTTACGGCGACAAAACCGTTATCAGGCAGGTGAATCTGTCGCTCGAAAGCGGCACACGCTACGGCTTGCTCGGCGTCAACGGCAGCGGCAAATCCACCTTCATCAAAACGCTGGCGGCAGAATTGAAACCTTTGGCCGGGCAGTTGGTGAAGTCCGACAAGCTCAATATCGGCTATTTCGCCCAGCATCAGCTTGACACCTTACGCCCCGACCAAAGCCCGATTTGGCATATCCAGCAACTCTCGCCCGACGTGCGCGAACAGGAAATCCGCAATTTCCTCGGCGGTTTCAATTTTGTCGGCGACATGGCGATGCAGAAAATCGAGCCTTTCTCCGGCGGCGAAAAAGCACGGCTGGCCTTGGCCATGATGGTGTGGCAAAAGCCCAATTTGCTGTTGCTTGACGAACCGACCAACCACCTCGACCTCGATATGCGCCACGCCCTCACTGTTGCGCTGCAAAGTTTTCAGGGCGCATTGATCGTGGTGTCGCATGACCGCAGCCTGCTCGAAGCCACCACCGATTCGTTTCTGCTGATCAGCGAAGGCCGTCTGAACACGTTTGACGGAGATTTGAACGACTACCGCCAATGGCGTTTGGCGCAGGAAAATGCCGCCGCCGTGCCCGCTGCTTCCGCGCAAAGCCAAAACCGCAAAGACACCAAGCGGTTGGAAGCGCAAATGCGCCAAGAAAGGGCAAAGCGCGGCAAACCTCTGCAGCAGAAAATCGACAAAGCCGAAAAAGAAATCGCCGCGCTCACCGAAAAGCAAAACGAATATGAAGCATTTTTGGCACAGGAAAGCGCCTATTCCGATGAAAACAAAGCCAAATTGCAGCAAACACTCGCCGAATTGGCCGAAGTCAAAGTAAAATTATCCCAATGGGAAGAGGAATGGCTGGGCTGGCAGGAAGAACTGGAGCATATCCAGCAGCAGATTGACGCCGAGTTTGCCGCTTCCTGAACAATATAGTCGAAGAAATGAGTTTCTGCTACGGCGTTGGCTCGCCTTGTATCAGAATCTCATTTCTCCGACTATAAAACGGGATATCACATGATAAAAACAATCACCGCCGCCGTGTTATCCGGCATGGCGGTTTCACTGTCTACCGCGCCGGTTTACAACTGCCAAAACAGCGGCCAAACGGTTTACACTTCCGAGCCGAACGGCCATTGCAGGATAGACAAATTGCCCGGCATCGGCCGTTATGACGGCGGCGGTTATACGCTGACAGGCAAGGCTGCAAAAAAGCAGCCTCAAAAGGCGGGCAAATCTGCCAGGCAACGTCCGAAAAAAACAGCGGACAGTAAGAAAAAAACAACGGAAAAAGCGGCAGCACAAAGCAAGCAGCGTGTGAAAGGCAACGGCTATCGCGGCTTTCCGACGATGGCACGCAAAGAAGTGAAGTAAATGAAAAAATTATCTGTGGTGCTGGCGGCGGTGTGGATGCTTGCCGCCCAGCAAAGTTTTGCCGCCAAAATCTATACCTGCGTGGTAAACGGCGAAACGGTATATACCTCCAAACCGTCGGGCAACTGCCGCTCCGCCGACCTGCCGCCCATCGGCCGTTACAGCAGCGCGCGTTATGATGCGCCGCAGCCCGCCGTTGCGCAGCCGCCCCGCGCGGCAGCCCAAAGTCAAAGCAGCGCACCGGCAAGAAGCGGCGGCACAAGCCGCAATAGTGTGCGGCCGCAGGCAGCGGCTCCGGCGGCAGTGGCAACACCGCCGCGCAATGCCAATACCGGCAGCGGCCGCCGAACCATTCTGGAGCAGGAGTTGGCGAACGAACGAAAAGCGCTGGCCGCCGACCAGCAAGCGCTGGCAAGCGCCCGTGCAGCCAAAAACGGTGCGGTCAACCAGCAGCTGGTCAGCCAACTCCAGGGCAGCGTGCTCGATCGCCAGCAGAATATCCAGGCCTTGCAGCGCGAGCTGGGGCGGATGTGACGGCATTCAAAAATTATTGAGCCGTTTCAGTCTGAGGAGGGCGGCTTGGCCGGGGTTTCTGACGATTCGATTGGCAGCTGCTTTTTGCCGCTGAAAACGCAGCAGATGTGAAAAGATGATGATAAAGGCCGTCTGAATGCGTTTCAGACGGCCTTCTGAGTTCCTGTGAGCCAATAATCAGCTTATCAGCTAAAAGTGTTGCACTGGTTGATGTCGCCGCTTTGGTAGCCGCGCTGGAACCAGCTGACACGCTGCTCTGACGAGCCGTGGGTGAAGCTGTCGGGCACGGCATAGCCTTGAGATTGTTTTTGCAGGCGGTCATCGCCGACAGAGGCTGCCGAATTGATGGCTTTTTGCAGGTCGCCCTGCTCGAAAATGTTTTCCTGCTCGGCGTGGCGCGCCCAGATACCGGCAAAGCAGTCGGCCTGCAATTCCAGTTTTACGGAAAGAGCGTTGGCCTGAGACTTACCGGCACTCTGCTGCGCCTGATTGACCTGCGGCAGAATGCCGAGCAGGTTTTGTACATGGTGGCCGACTTCGTGGGCGATGACATAGCCGAAAGCGGCATCACCGGCGGCGCCGAGCTTGGTGCGCATGTCTTCATAGAAAGAGAGATCGAGATAGATTTTGCGGTCGCCCGGGCAGTAGAAAGGTCCCATGGCGGCCTGGCCGGTGCCGCAGGCGGTTTGGGTGCCTGCAGTGTAGAGCACCAGCGTGGGCGGGCTGTAACGGGCGTTGTTTTGGGCGAAATAATTGCCCCAGGTGGTTTCGGTGTCGGCCAACACCACGCGCGAGAGCTCGTTGAGCTGCGCTTCCTGCGAGGCGGAAAGGGTAGACTGCTGCGCGGTTTGGGTGCCGATGGCGGGCGTGCCGACCACGCCGGAGAGGTCGACGCCGTAATAGGCACCGATGAGCAATACGATAATGCCGAGTATGCCGGTGCTTTTGCCGCCGATGCGGCGGCCGCCGCTTTGGCCGCGGCGGTCTTCTACGTTGGAACTTTGTTTGCGTCCTTGCCAGCGCATGGCGGGAATCCTTGTGCGAAATTTGATAAACAGGCTGTATTATACGTGAGATTTCCGCAGCTTGAAGCAGCGTGCGCGCAAAGGCGGTATTTGGCCGCGGGCGGTTGTCGTATTTTTCAGACGGCCTTACCAGTCGCCGCGTTTTAGCTTCTCGATGTGGCGGCGGTCACGCTTGGTCGGGCGGCCGTCGGGATAAGCTGCGCTGGCGCGCCCGGCCTGGTCGAGCAGCTTTTGTTGCTCGCGCCGCTCGGCGGTTTGCGGGTCTTCCTGATACAGCAGGCGCGCTTCCGGGGCAGGGCGGCGCTGGTGGTTGAGCGCCAGCACCTTGAATTTGTAGGGCAGAGAGTTGAGGGTGAGGTCGATGGTGTCGCCCGCGCTGATGTTTTTGCTGTTTTTCACCTTGGCGCCGTTGACCTGCACGCGGCCAAGCTCGATGTGTTTTTGTGCCAGCGCGCGGGTTTTGAAAAAGCGGGCGGCCCACAGCCATTTGTCGAGTCGCATGGCGGTATTGTCGGAAGCTGGTTTCATATTGCTGTCATCTGATTGAATTGTGGGGCAGTTTAGCATAAGATGCGGTTACAGGCGGTTTAGTGTTGGTGCACTATTTGCCGCATCTGTTAACAGACAAGCTTTCGGGCGGCTCTTTTCAAAGACAAGGCCGTCTGAAAAACCGATGGAAATTTACCAAATTGATGGTCACAAATGCTGCCAAAGCGGCCATCTTCGCGTATGATTACGCACGAATCTTATCTGAATGAGAGCAACAGTTATATGAAACCTGTCTTTCTGGACTTCGAACAACCCATCGCCGAACTGACCAAAAAAATTGACGAATTGCGCTTTGTGCAAGGCGAGTCGGCGGTGGACATCACCGACGAAATCAGCCGCCTGCAAAAGAAAAGTGCCGACCTGACCAAGTCGATTTTCAGCAAGCTGACGCCTGCGCAAGTATCGCAGGTGTCGCGCCATCCGCAGCGCCCCTACACGCAAGACTATATCGATGCCATTTTCACCGATTATGAAGAATTGCACGGCGACCGCCATTTTTCCGACGATAAAGCCATTATCGGCGGCTTGGCGCGCTTTGAAGGGCAGAGTGTGGTAGTGATCGGCCATCAGAAAGGCCGCGACACCAAAGAAAAAATCCGCCGCAATTTCGGCATGCCGCGCCCGGAAGGTTACCGCAAGGCATTGCGCCTGATGCAGATGGCCGAAAAATTCCACCTGCCGGTGATGACGTTTATCGATACACCGGGTGCCTATCCCGGCATCGGCGCGGAAGAGCGCGGCCAGTCGGAAGCCATCGGCCGCAATCTTTACGAGCTGACCCGCCTGCGCGTGCCGGTGTTGTGCACCATCATCGGCGAAGGCGGCTCCGGCGGCGCGCTGGCGATTGCCGTCGGCGATTATGTGAACATGCTGCAATATTCCACTTATTCGGTGATTTCGCCGGAAGGCTGCGCTTCGATTTTGTGGAAAACCGCCGAAAAAGCCCCCGATGCGGCGCAGGCTTTGGGCATCACCGCCAAGCGCCTGGCCGAATTGAAGCTGATTGACCGCATCATCGACGAGCCTTTGGGCGGCGCGCACCGCAATCATGCCGAAATCACCGGCCGCGTGAAAGATGTGTTGAAAGACGAGCTGCATGCCGCGCAGGATATGCCGATGGCCGACCTGCTGACCCGCCGCTTCGACCGCATCATGGCTTACGGCCAGTTTACCGAGAAATAGGCAGCGGTTTCTATATCGGCATGATAAAGGTGCCCAAATGACTGAGCGGGTTTTAAAAGATATCCGGTTTTACGAAAGCGACAAGCCGAATATTGACGGGCAAAGCCTGCCTGGTGAATTGGGCAAGCTTTTTGTGCCGACAAAAGACACACATTATATCGGCCAGCGGATTGCCCGCAAATTGAATGAACTGGGTTTTTGTTATGGCGGGTTTGACCATATTTATATCAACCTGACAACGGTTTTGGCTGAGCATGAAATCGTGATTTCAGACCGCGATGTCGACAAACGGATTAAATATCTGGATGTCGGCATTCACCCTGAGCGGCTAAACCGGCTGACCGACAGCGAAAAAGATGAATTTACCGTAACAACCGTGTTCACATTGCTTGAGCATATCAGCACGGGCAGCCACTTGGAACGGGTCAGGCAGGCAGAGGCGCTGGTTGCAGAATTTGGCGCTGAAATCAAAATTCATTTTAAAGCAAAAGAAACCAAAGCCTACAGGATTGACATAGATTATCAAATCGAATCGCCCGCGCACGGCACAAATGCCATCATTGTGTTTACCGACAAGCAAACGGATGACCGCCGTTTCATCAGATACAAGCTCCGGTTTTATGATGACCTCTATACGTTGATAAACACAGTCGCGCTTAAAGACGGCGCGATTATTTGCCAACCGAAAACATCGTTTAGCGCCGGGCTGAATAACCGTTGCTATCAAACGCCCATCGTCTTGAAGCTGAGCGATTTTGAAAAAACCAACTGCCATGAATAATCAGGGAACATGGCCTGGCAAGACGGCGGTTGACATGCTGCCATGAAATATTGCTGTATTCCACCCGCAAGCAGACCGTGAGTCTGCTTGTTTTTTATAGTCGGAGAAATGAGATTCTGATACAAGGCGAGCCAACGCCGTAACAAAAACTAATTTCTTCGACTATATCGTTCAGACGGCCATTGATGCCATTATTTACCGGACAAATTGATGAGTTCCAAACAACATTCCCAATGCCGCGATTTGCCGCAGGCGCTGGCTGCTTCATGGCCGTCTGAAATCGGTGCGGGCAGCGTGATTGAAGTGGGCTTGAGCGGCGGGCTGGATTCGGTGGTATTGCTGCATGTGCTGGCGGCTCTGCGGGCGCGTTTCGGCTTTGCGTTGCAGGCAGTGCACGTGCATCACGGTTTGAGCATGCAGGCCGATGCATGGGTGGATTTCTGTCAGGCGTTGTGCCGGCGGCTGGATGTGCCGTTGCGGGTGGAAAAAGTGCAGGTCAACGCGGCAGGGCTGGGGGTGGAAGCGGCGGCCAGAAAAGCGCGTTATCAGGCGTTTGCCCGCAGCGGGGCGGATGTGTTGGCGCTGGCGCAGCATCGCGACGACCAAGTGGAAACCTTCATGCTGGCGGCGGTACGCGGCGGCGGGCTGAGGGCGTTGGCGGCCATGCCGACATGGCGGGATTTGAACGGAAATATCCGCATCTGGCGGCCTTTGCTGCCTTGCGGCCGCGCGGATTTGGCGGCTTATGCGAAAACGCACCGGCTTGATTTTGTGGAGGATGCCAGCAATCTCGACCATTCGTTGTTGAGAAACTGGCTGCGCCGAGAAGCGTTGCCGCCGTGGCGCGAGCGCGTGCCGCATCTGGATGCGCACATTGTGCACAGTGTGGCCGTCTTGCAGGACGAATTGACGCTTCTGAACGAAGTGGTGGCGGCAGACTGGCAGATGATTCACCGAAGCGGTGAATTCGATGTGTCTGCCTGGCGCAGCCTGAGCAGCCTGCGCCGCCGCCAACAATTGCTGCGGCTGGCAAAAGTGTATGCCTTGGGCACGCCGACGCATGACAGCGTTGCCGATTTCGAGCGCGTGCTGTATGCGCTTCAGACGGCCTCTGCGCAATGGCGGCTGCCGCAGGGCTGCGTGCATGCTTATCAAAACCGTTTGTTTGCGGAAGCTGACGGCTGGCAGTCGGACTGCCCCTGGCTTGATGAGGGCACAAAACTGAGCGGCCGTCTGAATAATCTCTTAACGGAAAACGGTTTTACCTTGCGCAGACATCCGTTTGGTTTGAGTGAGGAAGTGTTAAATTCCGTAGGATGTATCCGCAGGGTTGCTACCGCTGACGCTGTTAATTTGACCGTCGGGCGCAAAAATGTAGGGAAAATTTTACAAGAATGGCGGGTACTACCGTTTGTCAGAAAATATTGGCCGATTGTAACGGATAGTGAAAATCGCTGTCTGGCTATTGCTAATGTGTGGGTAAATGTTCATTATGGCTGCCGAAATGGATTCCTGCCGGTTTTTGATAAATTTAACCGATTTATTTTGGAACCAAAATGAAGGTGAAGCGTCATAATACCCATAACACACGCTTTGCCTACTTACGTTTGTCATCAAGGAACTAAAGGATAGACATGAACGATCGTCAAATCGATCAGGCATTGGTAGAGCGTGCGCAACAAGGTGACCATAAAGCATTTGAACTATTGGTGTCGAAATACCAGCGCCGCCTGACCCGGCTGCTGTCGCGTTTTGTCAAAGACGAGCACGAAGTCAACGACGTGGCGCAAGAAGCCCTGATTAAAGCATACCGCGCACTGCCCAATTTTCGCGGCGAAAGCGCATTTTATACCTGGCTTTACCGCATCGGCATCAACACCGCCAAAAACTTTCTGGTCACTTCGGGCAAACGGCCTTTTGTAAGCGCCGATGTTGCCAATGATGAAGGGGACATTCTCGATTTGGCAGACCAGCTGGCCGACGACCACACGCCGGAAGCCGAGATGATGAATCGGGAGATTTTGCAGACGGTGGAGTCTGCCATAGCCAAGCTGCCGGATGATTTGCGGAAGGCCATTACCCTCAGGGAAATGGAAGGCTTGTCTTACGAAGAGATTGCTCAGATTATGGATTGTCCGATAGGCACCGTGCGCTCACGCATCTTCAGGGCGCGTGAGGTCATCGCCAAAGATTTAAGGCCGCTGTTGGACACGTCCGAAGACCAAAGGTGGTAAGGGAATGGATAAGCAAGATAAAGATTTTGAGTTTGTGTCTGCCGTGATGGACGACGACGGGCTCTCGGAAGAGACGCTCGACGCATTGTTGTCTGATGCCGACGCACAACAAAAATGGTATGAATACCATCTGATTCGCGATTATCTGCAACATGCGAAACCGATTGTGGGTAAAGACATCAAAATGTCGGAAACCGGTTTTTCGGCTTCGCTGGCGCAGGTTGCCGCGGAAAACAAACAACGATACGGCAGCAAAACGCGCCAAGGCGGCCACACGGCCAATGCGGCAAACCACGCGTTTATGCGCTTTGCCGCCGTGGCCAGCGTGTTGGCGGTGGCGGTGGCGACCTGGCAGCTGTGGCCGCAGACTTCGGCACACGAAGCGGGCATGGCAGCGGCCGAACAGGCAGCGCCTGCCAGACAGGCCGATTCGGCCATCGTGTCGGTAGGCGGCAATGCCGCAGCCGTGCAGGCCGATATTGCGCCGAAAAAAGATGTGGTGGTGCCGAACGCAGCGCTGGTCAGCGTGCCGCCGGCAGCGGAAAGCCAGTCGGCAGTGCGTGTTGAAAAGCGCGCCGACGCGGAGCAGGCCGACATCAAAACCGCCAGCGCCGCGCAAACGGTTCAATAACCGGCAGCCAATCTGCTTGTTTATTACAAAAGGCTTTTCCCGCGCGGGAAAAGCCTTTTTGTTGTTTTAGGCCGTCTGAAAAGGCTTGGTGGCATATAGCCGAACAACACATGTTCTGAAGGTTTCAAGTATAGTCGGAGAAATGAGATTCTGATACAAGGCGGCGAGCCAACGCCGTAGCAGAAACTATAGCCGTTCCGTTAGTTTGATACAGCGTTGCTGCGCCTTGCCGTACTACCTGTACTGCCTGCGGCTTGCTGCCTTGTCTCAAACTAACGGAACGGCTATAATTTCTTCGACTATGACTTATCTCGTATGCACCGGGTGCTCGCGGTCGGCATTTTCATCGCCGGGCTGCCAGTCTGCTTTTTCATCACGCAACAGCGCCTGAATCATGGTTGCGGTTTCGGCATCGTCTGCCAGGGCGATGGTGCGCATTCGGTCGTTGCCGAAGCGCGGCAGCTCGGGATCGTAGGCATCGGCCATCAGCGCCACGCTGTGGCGATCGCGCTGGGCATAGAAAGTGCTGATTTCGGCGGCCTTGTCTTTGTCCATGCCCAGCATTTCCAAAGCCATGCGACCGCTGCGGATGGCCGAATCAAAGGTTTCGCGCACAATCGCCTGTGCGCCTGCACGGTATAAATCGTAGGTGTGGATGCGGTCGTAAGCGCGCACAATCACAGGCAGGTCGGGGCGGATGCGTTTTACATGTTCCACCATGGCAACGGCCTGCTCTTTGTTGTCGATGGCAATCACCAGCAGTTTGGCTTTGCCGATACCGGCGGTTTCCAGCAGTTCCGGGCGGCTGGCGTCGCCGAAATAGGTTTTGATGCCGTAGCGCGACATGCCTTCGGCGGTAACCGGGTCGTAATCAATCACGGTGGTTTTGTGGCCGCAGGCCATCAGCAGGCCGACCACCATTTGTCCGAAGCGGCCGTGACCGGCCACAATCACCGGGTTTTCTTCTTCAATGGTGTCGTCTGCCCGCGTTGCCTTCCGATAGGCGCGCGGCACCAGCAATTTGTCGTACACGATAAACAGCAGCGGCGTGAGCAGCATCGACAGCGCCACCACCAACAGCAGCCGTTCGGCCGTGGCGGCGGGCATCAGCGCATTTTGCACATTAAATGCCAGCAACACAAAACCGAATTCACCGGCCTGCGCCAGGCCGAGCATAAACAGTTTGCGGTCGAGCCCCCTGAGTTTGAAAATGGTGCCCAGCGCAAACAATACACCCGCTTTAATCAGCATCACCGCCAGCGTCAGCCCTAAAATCAGCCAGAATTCGCCAAACAGCAAGGCAAAGTTGATGCCCGCGCCCACCGTGATAAAAAAGAGGCCGAGCAGCAGCCCCTTAAACGGCTCCAGATTGCTTTCCAGCTCGTGGCGGTATTCACTGTTGGCCAACACCACCCCGGCGAGAAAAGTGCCGAGTGCGGGTGAGAGACCGATTAACGACATCAGTGCGGCAATGCCCACCACCAGCGTGAGCGCGAAAATGGTGAACACTTCGCGCATGCGCGAAGCGGCAATAAAACGGAATACCGGCCGCGACAGGAAATGGCCGCCCACCACGATGGCCGCGATGGCCGCCAACGTAATCAGCGCGCGCAGATAGCCGTTTACACCTTCAAGCAGATTCAGGCTTTCATGGCCGCCGCCGTGGGCCTGCCCCATCAATTCCGGCAGGGCAATCAGTGGCAGCAGTGCCAGCATCGGAATCACCGCAATATCCTGAAACAGCAACACCGAAAAGCTGCTTTGGCCGCCGGGGCTTGCAAGCAGGCCTTTTTCACTCAGGGTCTGCAACACAATCGCGGTAGAGGAAAGCGCCAACACGCAGCCGGCGGCAATCCCCACCTGCCAGGGCTGGCCGACGGCCACGGCCGCCGCCGCAATCACGGCAACGGTGGCCGCCACCTGCAAGCCGCCCAGGCCGATTAATTTGTTGCGCAGCCGCCAGAGCATGGCGGGCTCCAGCTCCAGGCCGACCAGAAACAACATCATCACCACGCCGAATTCGGCGATGCCCTGAATAGATTGGGTTTCGCTGCCGACCAAATGCAGCACGGGGCCTATCAGAATACCGGCCAAAAGATAGCCCAATACTGAGCCCAAACCCAGGCGTTTGGAAATCGGCACGGCCACTACGGCGGCGAAAAGATAAATAAAAGCGTAAAGAAGGAGGGCGGTCATGTGTTTTTTGGGAATGGTGTGGAGATGGGCATGAATATACGCCAAGGCCGTCTGAAATACCATTGGTTATTCAGACGGCCTCTTTTTTACACCATTGCTGCTGCAACACCTCGACCACGCCCGCCAGCAGCGGATTGTCGCTATGCTGTTGCCAGGCCGCGGCCACGGTGGTGATGCGGGTTTCTTCGCGCAGGGGCAGCAACACCACATTGGCGGGCAGTTGCTGTTCCAGCGCGGCGGGCACCAAGGCCACCCCCTGAGCGCAGCCGACAAAAGCAATCTGCAAACTCACCGAGCGCACTTCATGCAGGATGCGCGGTGAAAAACCGGCCTCAAGACAGGCGGCCATCAGCGCGTCGAACGAAGCCGGGCTGACCCTGCGCTCAAACATCACAAACGCATCTTCGGCAAAATCCGCCAGCGACACCCGCGCCTGCCCGCTCAAACGGTGGCTTTTCGGCACGGCCAATGCCAGCGGCGTGCGCAGTAAAATCCCGCTGCCGATGTTGTCGCCGAGGTGGCCGTCAAGCCGCGCAAACGCCACGTCAATCTCGCCCGCCTGCAACAGCGGCACGGCCTCCGCGCTGTCGATTTCGCGCACCCGCACGGTCACATCGGGATGCCGCCGTTTGATTTCCTCAATCAAAGACGGCAACACTTCCAGCATCGCCAGCGTAATCGCGCCGAAGGTGAGCGTGCCGCGATGCCCCGCCACCGCTTCGGCGACGGCGGTTTCCAATTGCTGCAACTGCCGCGCAAACTGCCGCACCGCCGGCAAAATCGCCCGACCGACGGGGGTAAGCTGCGTGCCGCGCCGCGAGCGTTCAAACAATTTCACCTTTAAGGCATATTCCAATTGCTTGATTTGCTCGGTGAGCGGCGGCTGCGATATGCCGAGTTTTTCAGCCGCGCGGCCGAAATGTTCTTCTTCGGCCACGGCGAGAAACAGCCACAGGTGGCGGATGAGGCGGAAATTTATCATACGGTTTTCCTATCACAAGGTTTCTTAATCGGTATTTTAAGTATTAGGAGCAGGCGTGTATAGTGCCGTCTGAAACCGCCAACAAAGAGATACAAGATGACCCTGCCGCTTTTCCAACACCAAAACCTGCCGCTGACCGTCAACGGTGTTGCCCTCGACATTGCCGCCATCCACCGCCAAGGCACGCGCGCGCCGGTGCTGTTTTTGCACGGTTTCGGCTCGAGCAAAGAAGATTACGCCGATTGGGTGTTGCGCCCCGAATTTGCCGACTGCCCGTTTATCGCCTACGATGCGCCGGGCTGCGGCGGGAGCGGATGCGCCGATTTGGGCGCGCTCTCTATTCCGTTTTTACAGCAAACCGCGCTGGCGGTGCTCGATTATTTTCAGGTCGGCCGCTTTCATCTGGTCGGCCATTCGATGGGCGGTTTGACCGCGCTGCTGCTGGCGGCGCATTGCGGCGAACGCGTGCTCAGTTTCACCAATATCGAAGGCAATATCGCGCCGGAAGACTGCTTTTTGAGCCGCCAGATTGTCGATTTTGCCGACGACGATCCGCAGGTGTTTTTCGACCGGTTTATCGAGCGCACCCGCCAATCGCCTGCGTTTTCCAGCGCCTTGTATGCCGCCTCGCTCAAGCATAAAGTGCGCGTCGAAGCGGTGAAGCCGATTTTCACGTCGATGGTGGATTTATCGGATCACGGCGGTTTGATGGATCTATTTCTCGGTTTGTCTTGCCCGAAAATGTTGATGTATGGCGAACAAAATGCGCATTTGAGCTATCTCGGATATATCGAATCCCACGGCGTGCGCTTGAGCGAAGTACCGCATTGCGGCCATTTCCCGATGTATGCCAACCCTGATTTTATGTGGCGCGAAATCGCCGCTTTTCACCGTCAGGCCGTCTGAAAGGAAAAAACATGTTCGGCATCACCGATATTGCCGCCTACACCTTGGCCGTGGTCATCTTGATTTTGCTGCCCGGGCCGAATTCGATGTTCTGCCTGACCGTGGCCGGGCAATACGGCGCGAAAACCGCCCGCCGCGCGATTGCGGGCACATTTCTCGGCAACGGCACGCTGATTGCGGCATCTGCTTTGGGCGCGGGTGCTTTGTTGAAAGCCTATCCGTTTTTGTTTGACGCGTTGAAACTCATCGGCGGCACTTACCTTGCCTGGCTCGGACTGAAGCTGCTTTACGGCGCATGGCAGGGTTGGCGCAAAGCCGCGCCGCTACCGATGCCGATCCCACAACAGAGGCCGTCTGAAAAACCGCCCGCCGTGTTCAAAAAAGCCTTGCTGGTCGCCCTGCTCAATCCGAAAGGTTTGCTGTTTTTCCCGTCGATGATGGTGCAGTTTGTCGATATTGCTTATCCGCAGCCTTTGGTGAGCTTTTTGGTGTTGGGGCTGATTTTCCAAACCGTCAGCCTGATTTTCCTCAACCTCACCGCCCCCGTTGCCAACCGCCTCACACAGATGGTGGCGCGTTACCGCAAAGCCGGCGCGGCGGGCAAAGGCGGCGTGGGCGCGGTATTTATTGCGTTTGCGGTGAAGCTGTGGAGCGCGGCAGTGTGAATGCATGCGCCTGTCTGAAAAGGCCGTCTGAAAGCTGTTTGGCTTTCAGACGGCCTTTACCTATATTACCTGTTTATGACTGCGCGTTAAGCCGCTAAAATAGGGCAGTTTGTTTTCCGGAAACCATTGTGAAAATTCCCACTGCAAAATCCCTGGTTATCGGCCTGCTGCTGGCTGCGCTGGCTTACAGCTTCTGGTATAGCGCGCCGTGGCTGCAGCTCTGCTACGGCCTGGCGCTGTTTTTGTTCGGCATGCAGTGTATCGAAGAAGGGCTGCACAACGCTGCGGGCGGCACGCTGGAGCGGCTGATGGCCAAAAGCACGGCCACGCCGGCCAAAGGGGCGCTGTTCGGCATGGGCGCGACGTTTATCCTGCAATCGAGCACGCTGGTGTCGCTTTTGACCATCGCTTTTTTGAGCACCGGCCTGATTACGCTGGCGGGTGGTATTGCCGTGATTTTGGGCACTAACCTCGGTGCGACCAGCGGCATTTGGCTGCTGGCGCTGGCGGGACAGAGCGTGAGCCTCGGTCCGGCGGCGGTGCCGATGTTGGTATTCGGCATTTTGGCAGGTTTTTTCAAGGGCAAGGCCAAGTTTTTCGGGCGCGTGTTGGTGGGAATTGCGCTGATTTTTATCGGCATCGATGCGATTAAAGACGGCTTTCAAACGGTGGGCGGGCAGGTGGATTTGGCCGCGCTCCAGTTTGACGGCATTGCCGAAGTCGCCATTTTCTGCGGCATCGGCTTTTTGCTCACCATCGTGTTGCAATCGTCGCATGCCACGCTGATTCTGACGCTGGCGGCGCTGGCGGGCGGGCAAATCAGCCTGGCGCAGGGTTTTGCCATCGCCATCGGCTCGAATGTGGGCAGTAGCATTTCCACCGCCGTGGTGGGCATGCTTGGCAGCGAGCGCAGCGGGCAGCGGCTGGCGCTGGCGCATTTGCTGTTTAACGTGGTGACGGCGGCGTTGACGCTGTTGTTGTGGCTGCCGCTCACGCGGCTGGTGATGTTGACCGGCATGAACAGTTTGCTGCAGCTGGCGCTCTTCCATACCTTGTTTAACTTGTTGGGGCTGGCGGTATTCTGGAAGCTGCAGCAGCCTCTGGCCGCGCAATTGTTGCGCTGGCTGCCCGACAAGCCCGAAAGCGGCAACCTGCTTCCCGAAAGCAACCGCCGTGTGCGCGCACGCTACCTCAACGACAACGTCTTGCGGGCGGGCGACACGGCGATGCGGGCGGTGTTTCAGGAAATCCGCCATTTGAGCGCATTGAGCATGGAGGTTATCTGCCACGTGCTGTTTATCCCGGTCGAATGGGTTTATCGGGATGAAGTGAAAGCCAAAGAGCTGCCGCCGCCCAGCCCGCCTTTCGAGCTTGACGCGCAACAGCTTTATGCGCAGCAAATCAAGCCTCTCTACAGCGATCTGCTCGACTTCACCAGCAGGATGGACATCGACGGCGCCGCCCGGCAACACGAGCTCACGACTGCACACATGGCCGCCTTGCAGATGGTGGAAATCGTGAAAGACAGCCAACACCTGCAGAAAAACATGCAGATTTACCTGCAGCAGCCCGATTCGCCCGTCTACCGCGATTACCTGCGCCTGCGCCGCCACATTTTCAAAACCCTGCGCCTGTTCCGCCGCATGGCCGCCACGCCCACCCATTCCGTCGAGTGGGAAGAGCGCATGGTCAAACTGAACAAGCATATCGAGGGCATCGAGGTATTTCGCGGGCGGGTGATGGTGAAGCTGCGCAACAGCAAAATCAACGGCTGGCAGACTTCTTCGCTGATGAACGACAGCAACTACGCCCGCCGCATCGGCTACGGCGTGATGGAAATCCTGCACATGGCGCAGGTGGAGCTGCCGCCGGATACGGAAATTTTCGGGCAGGAAGAGGAAACGGTGCAGGCAGATTGAGAAGGATTTGCCATGCTGCCGGTTTTTGTGCATGGCTGTCCAGGCCGTCTGAAATCACGGTATGGGTGTTGAATCAAAACGTGGGCAGAGCCCACGCTATAGTCGGAGAAATTAGATTCTGATACAAGGCGAGCCAACGCCGTAGCAGAATCTAATTTCTTCGACTATACAATATAAAAAGGCCGTCTGAAAGAAATTGCTTTCAGACGGCCTAGCTTTAAAAAAACACAATCAAATCAAGCGCCGTAAACCGGATTTTTCTCACACAAAGCGGTTGCGGCTTTTGCCACGCGGTTCAGAGTAGCTTCGTCTTCCGGGTTTTCCAAGACGTCGGCCACCAGATTGGCCAATTCGCGCGCGTCGGCTTCGCTGAAACCGCGGGTGGTCATGGCGGCGGTGCCGATGCGGATGCCGGAGGTGACGAAGGGTTTTTCCGGGTCGTTCGGAATGGCGTTTTTATTCACGGTGATGTGCGCTTTGCCCAAGGCTTCTTCGGCGGCTTTACCGGTGATTTTTTTGCTTTGCAAATCAACCAGGAAAACATGGCTTTCGGTGCGGCCGGAAATGATGCGCAAACCGCGTTTCACCAGCTCTTCGGCCATGGCGGCGGCGTTGATTTTCACCTGTTTGGCATAGGTTTTGAATTCGGGCTCGAGGGCTTCTTTGAAGGCCACGGCTTTGGCGGCGATGACGTGCATCAAGGGGCCGCCCTGCAGGCTCGGGAAGATGGCCGAATTAAGCGCTTTGGCGTGGTCTTCGTTGCGGCACAGAATCACGCCGCCACGCGGGCCGCGCAGGGTTTTGTGGGTGGTGGTGGTGACGAAATCGGCAAAGGGTACCGGATTCGGGTATTCGCCGCCTGCCACCAAACCGGCGTAGTGTGCCATGTCGACGAAGAGGTATGCGCCCACTTTGTCGGCGATTTCGCGGAATTTCGCCCAGTCGATTTCCAGCGCGTAGGCAGAAGCACCGGCGACGATCATTTTCGGTTTGTGTTCCAAGGCCAAACGCTCGACTTCGGCATAATCCAACACTTCATTCTCATCCAAGCCGTAGGTAATCGCGTTGTAGAGTTTGCCGGAAATATTCACCGATGCGCCGTGGGTGAGGTGGCCGCCGTGCGCCAGACTCATGCCGAGGATGGTGTCGCCCGGTTTCAAAACGCTGGCATACACGGCTTGGTTGGCTTGCGAGCCTGAGTGCGGCTGCACGTTGGCGTAGGCTGCGCCGAAAAGTTGTTTCACGCGGTCGATGGCGAGTTGCTCGGCCACATCGACGTGTTCGCAACCGCCGTAATAGCGTTTGCTCGGGTAGCCTTCGGCATATTTGTTGGTGAGCTGCGAACCTTGGGCTTCCATCACGGCGCAGCTGACGTAGTTTTCAGAGGCAATCAGCTCGACGTGGTCTTGCTGGCGCTCAACTTCGGCGGCGATGGCGGCGGCCAGCTCGGGATCGTATTTTTCGATGGTCACGCTTTTGGAGAACATGTCGGTTTCCTTGTTGACGGGTTTGTATGGGTGGACAGTATAGTCGGAGAAATTAGATTCTGATACAAGGCGGCGAGCCGCAGACAGTACAGATAGTACGACAAGGCGAGCCAACGCCGTAGCAGAAACTAATTTCTTCGACTATAGTTTCAGACGGCCTATGTATGCAGACAGTCTGAAAGGAAGGGAATCAGAGCAGGCATTGTAACTGAATTTCCAGGCTTGCGGGCATGAAAAACAACGGCATTGTCAACAAAACTGATTCATGCAGAAACGCCGCCTGCGCAGGATGCCGACGGGAAGGCGGCCTGGGTATTCGGGCTTCGCGCAAAGCCTATCTGTATAAATCGTCTTGCCTGAGGTGGCGGTCGATGGCTTCAATCAGGGCTTCCAGATCGTATTCGGCTGCGGCGGCGCGCAAATCTTGCGCCAACCCGGCCAGCGCCAGCGCATCAAGACGCCGACGGGCGATGGCCTCGGCTTCGGTGCTGAAAACCAGCAGTCTGTCATCGGGCGCTACGGCCGCTGCGGCTTCGTCTGTCAGCGCGTAATATTGTTCGGGGCGGAAAACAAAGCCGCTGCCCGCGGCGGGGTCGGGCTGCCATTCGGCATCGTTGACGGGCAGCCAGTGGCTGCGTCCTTCAAGTTTGATAAACAGCCCGCCGATGCCGCTGATGTGGCGGAAGGTACGCGTGTTCATTCGTCGGGCCGGGTGCGGGTGAGCCAGCCCAGCTCCTGCAGGAGCGGGATGTTTTTCGGCGCGTAAGTGCTGCTGTAATAGCGGGCGAATTTCTGGCGGTAGGGCAGTTTTTCGCGGGCTTCGCCGAATGCGGTCATGGTGCGCTCGTATTGTTCGAGGCCGTCTGAAAGGATGGCGTCGTCGGGATAGCGGTTTTCGGCGTACACGGTTTGCTGCGGCAGGCGCGGTTTGAGCTGCATGTCGGTATCGGGGGTGCCGATGCAGAGGCCGACGATGGGGAAGGTGTTGTTCGGCAGGCCGAGCAGTTCAACCAGCTGCGGGGCGATGTTGCGGATGCCGCCGGTGAAGCAGGTGGCATAGCCGAGGCTTTCGACGGCAACAACGGCGTTTTGCGCGGCCAGGGCGGTGTCGGTGACGGCGGTAATCAGGCTGTCGGGTTCGCCCGCGGCGCTGAATGTGCCTTCGTAGGCGCGGCCGGCCAAGTCGGCGCGGTGCAGGTCGGCGACAAACACGAGGTAAGTGCTGCAGGTGCCGATTTGCGGGTTGGCCGGTTGCAGCGCGGTGATTTTTTCGCGCAGCTCGGGCGCGCTGATGTTGATGATGCTGTAGTGTTGGCCGTTCATCCACGAAGGCGCCTGACGGGCGCAGTCGATGATGGTTTGCAGGTCGGCGGCGGGCAGGGCGGAGCCGCTTTTGAAATGGCGGTAGGTGCGGTGGTTTTTGATGGTGTCGATGGCGGTTTTCATGCGCGGATTTCCTTTGCTGACGATGCTGGAATTGTATGCTGCAATGTGCGCTGCGTCTAGGTGCAGCGGTGGTTTGTGTTGTATCAAAAAAGTGTGAAGGCAGCGTGAAGGCCGTCTGAAAAGAGTGGCTAAAAAATGGGGCTTTGCTATAATGAAATCAAAGCAGAAACTTTACAAAATCGGCCTGATGCGTGCGGGGAATCCCGTCGGCAGCCGGGCAGGAGCAAGACAATCATCGGCAGGCGGCTTGTTGGCGTTTGCTCAGGTTGTGTGTTTTTTTAATCAAAGAGGATAAGCTTATGTTTCCCGAGTATCGCGAATTAATCACCAAATTGAAACAGCAAGATGCACATTTCACCCGCCTGTTCAACGAGCACAACGAGCTTGACGACAAAATCACCGGCTTGGTCAACAACCCGGTTACCAGCGGTTTGGATGAAATCGAGGAGCTGAAAAAAGAGAAATTGCTGCTGAAAGAAAAAATTTACGAAGTGCTGAAAAAGGCTGAGGCCGAAGGCGTGTAATTCTTCGGGTTGATGTTGGAAGGCCGTCTGAACATTTGGAATATTCAGACGGCCTTTTTGTTTGCCGGTTTAATCCGCCGCGCTGCGGCACACATCCACCGCTTCCTGCAAACTGCTGACGCCGAAAATCTGCAAACCAGGGTATTCTTTGGTGTTGCGCGGCATATTTGCTTTCGGCACGATGGCGCGTTTGAAGCCGAGTTTTTCCGCTTCTTTCAAACGCTCCTGCCCGCGTGCGACGGGGCGCACTTCGCCGCTCAAGCCGATTTCGCCAAAGGCGACCATTTTTTCGGGCAGGGGGCGGTTGCGGAAGCTCGAAAGCATGGCGAGAATGATGGCCAAATCGGCGGCGGGTTCGTTGATTTTCACGCCGCCGACCGCGTTCAGAAACACATCCTGATCAAAGCAGGCAATCCCCGCATGGCGGTTGAGCACGGCCAACAGCATGGCGAGGCGGTTTTGCTCCAAGCCGACTGTCAAGCGCTTCGGCGTGAAGCCGTGCGCATCGTCCACCAAGGCTTGAATTTCCACCAGCAGCGGCCTTGAGCCTTCCTGCGTCACCAATACGCATGAGCCGGGCACGTCATCGCGGTAGCTGGCGAGAAAAATCGCCGAGGGGTTGGACACGCCTTTCAAGCCGTGTTCGGTCATGGCAAACACGCCCAATTCGTTGGCCGCACCGAAGCGGTTTTTAATCGCGCGGATCATGCGGTAGTTGGAATGCTGGTCGCCCTCGAAATAGAGCACGGTATCGACCATGTGTTCGAGCACGCGCGGGCCGGCAATCGCGCCGTCTTTGGTGACGTGGCCGACCAGAATCATGCTGATGCCCATCTGCTTGGCCATGCGCGTGAGCTGGGCGGCACATTCGCGCACTTGCGACACCGAGCCCGGCGCAGAAGTAATCTGGTCGGAATACATGGTTTGAATCGAATCGATCACCACCACGGCAGGTTCGTGCTGCTTCAAGGCCGTCTGAATCGCTTCCATGCGGATTTCGGCGAGCAGGTTCACGCCCTCGCTCTGCAAGCCCAAACGCTGCGCGCGTAAAGCGACTTGCTGCGCCGATTCCTCACCCGACACATACAGCACCTTGCGGCTTTGCGCCATCAGCGCGATGGTTTGCAGCAGAAGAGTGGATTTGCCGATGCCGGGATCGCCGCCGAGCAAAATCACCGCACCATTGACCAAGCCGCCGCCCAACACGCGGTCGAGTTCGCCCATGCCGGTGGGATTGCGCGGCACTTCGGTGGCAGTAACCTTCGACAAATCCTGCACTTGCGACACATCCGCCGCCCACGATTGGAAACGGGCGTTTTTCGGCTCGGGTGCGGCCAGGTTTTCCTGCAAGGTGTTCCACTCGCCGCAATGCGGGCATTTGCCCTGCCATTTCGGTGTGGTGCCGCCGCATTCGCTGCATTGGTAAATCGTTTTCGGTGCTTTTGCCATGATGTGTGAAAGGCCGTCTGAAAGCGCTATTGTAACATGGCGCAATGGTTTCAGACGGCCTGCAAATGCGCGCAGATGTGGGGGATATGCTGCATATTCCCGTTAAGATAAGCAAGATAAAATAAACATACATGCAGGTATGTTGAATCGGGCGCTGAGTTTCGGCAATATTGCGGCACGCCGTCCGAACCATGCGCCGGCACTTGAACGAATGATGAAAGGAATATCATGAAACGTACCGCCATCTTGCTTTTGGCTGCCGCCGTCGGCCTTTCCGGCTGCGTGGTTTACGACGATTACGACGGCTACAACCGCGGCGGCTACCGCAGCGGCATTTATTATGACAACGGTGTGTATTACAACAACGGTATCGCCTACAACCACGATTATTACTACCGCACCAACGATGCTTACCGCCGCATGAACGAGCGCCAGCGCGCACTGTTTATCCGCGAACAAAACCAGCGCCTGGAGCGCGAACGCCAACTCCGCCTGCGCGAACAACAGCAGCAGCGCAACGAACAAATCCGCCGCCAAAACGAGCGCGAGCGCGATCAGCTGCAACAACGCCAGCGCACCGAGCAGCAGCGGCAACGGCTGGAACAGCAGCGCCGTGAACAGCTGCAACGCCAAAACGAGCAACGCCGCGAGCAGCAGCAGCGTCAGAATGACCAGCGCCGCGAACAGATGCAGCGCCAAAACGAGCAACGCC
>JAUNTY010000072.1 GCA_030538415.1 Neisseria sp.
AGGCGTCGGCGATGCTTTGGACGAAGTCTTCTTGTTTGATGACGGTCATGGTGGGGTTCCTTTGGTAGGGCGGCGCGTTTCAGACGGCCTGTTGTGTATAGTCGAATAAATGAGTTTCTGCTACGGCGTTGGCTCGCCTTGCCGTACTAGCTTGTACTGTCTGCGGCTCGCCACCTTGTATCAGAATCTCATTTCTCTGACTATATTGGTTTGCCTTATTTTAATCATTTTGGCGGCATGATGTATAGCCCTAAGTCAGGCCGTCTGAAACGGTGCGGCAGCGGCAGAGTTGGTTTACAATGAATGCTGTTTCTCTTAACGGTATGCAAACGTGAAAATTCTGATTCTCGGCAGCGGGCAGGTGGGCTCGACCATTGCGCAAAATCTGGCGGCGATGGCAAATAATGACGTGACCATTATTGATATCGACGAAAATGCGTTGCGCAACCTTGGCAACAAGCTAGATGTGCAAACCATGCTCGGCAACGGCGCTTCGCCTGCGGTGTTGGAGCGGGCGGGCGCGGCGGATGCCGATTTGCTGCTGGCGCTGACCCGCAGCGACGAAACCAATCTGGTGGCCTGTAAAATCGCGGCCGACTGGTTCAATATTCCCAGCCGCCTGGCGCGCGTGCGCTCTACTGATTATCTGGAATTTGGTTCGAAAGACGACGAGATTGAAAACAGCCTGCCGCTGTTTGAGGTTACCGAGTCCATCAGCCCCGAGCAGCTGGTCACGGAGCGGCTGGTCGGTTTGCTGAGCTATTCGAGCACGCTGCAGGTGTTGAAGTTTGCCGATGACAAGGCGAAGATGGTGATTGTGCAGGCGCATAGCGGCGGCTTGCTGGTCAACAAGGAAATCTCGCAAATCAACCAGCACCTGCCCGAAGGCGTGGATTGCCAAATCAGCGCCATTTACCGCAACAACCGCCTGATTGTGCCCTCGGCGCAAACCGTAATCATCGAGGGCGACGAGGTGTGTTTTGTGGCGGCAGCAGAAAACGTAAAAGCGATTATGCGCGAATTGCGGCCGCTGGAGCAGCGCACCCGCAAGGTGATGATTGCGGGCGGCGGCAATATAGGCTACCGGCTGGCCAAGCAAATGGAAGAAAAGCTCGACATCAAGATTATCGAATACAACCACACCCGCGCCGAATGGCTGTCGGAAAACCTCAATCATGCGTTGGTGCTGCACGGTAGCGCCACCGACGAGAGCCTGCTGACCGAAGAATATATTGACGAAATCGACGTGTTTTGCGCCGTTACCAACGATGACGAAAACAACATTATGTCGAGCATGCTGGCGAAAAACCTCGGCGCGAAACGGGTGATAACGATTGTGAACCGCTCCAGCTATGTGGATTTGCTGGAAGGCAACAAAATCGACATCGTGGTGTCGCCGCATCTGGTCACCATCGGCTCGATTTTGGCGCATATCCGCCGTGGCGATGTGGTGGCGGTGCATCCACTGCGGCGCGGCACTGCCGAGGCGATTGAAGTGGTGGTGCACGGCGATGAGAAAACCTCTGCGCTGGTCGGCCGCTGCGTATCGGAAATCAAATGGCCGCAGGGTTGCCACTTTGCCGCGCTGGTGAAGGAAGGCGAAGTGATTATGGGGCATAAGGAAGATGCGGTGATGCAGGATGGCGACCACATTATCTTCTTCGTGTCGCGCCGCCGCGTATTGCGCGAATTGGAAAAGCTGATTCAGGTGAAAATGGGTTTTTTCGGTTGAGTTTCAGACGGCCTGCGGATATCAAAAAGGCCGTCTGAACGTTCAGACGGCCTCTTATTGATAAAGCAATCAGGGTTTTTGCGCCGCCCATTCGGCTGTTTCCTGCGGCTGCTTCAGGGTCGTCAGCTTTTTAGTGAGGATATTCAGAATCACCCCGTAGGCAGGCAGGAAAAACAGCGTGCAGATGGTGAGTTTGAACAGATAATCTACAAAGGCGATTTCCGGCCAGTTTGCTGCCATGAAGGCATCCCGGCTGGCATAGAATGCCACGCTGAAAAAGACCAGCGTATCCAGCGCATTGCCCGCAAACGTAGAGGCGGTGGGGGCTGCCCACCAGGATTTCAGGCGGCGCAGACGGTTGAATACGAAAATGTCCAGCAGCTGGCCGACAGCGTAGGCGGCAAAGCTGGCCAGCGCAATGCGGCCGACGAATGTGTTGAATGCGGCCAATGATGCCCAGCCCGTCCAGCTACCTTCGCTAAACAAGACGGAAAACACATAAGAGAGCAGCAGCGCGGGCAGCATCACCCAAAAAATAATCCGCCGCGCCAGCCGCTGGCCGAAAATGCGCACGGTCAAATCGGTGGCCAGAAAAATAAACGGAAAAGTAAACGCGCCCCATGTGGTGTGGAAGCCGAAAATCTCAAACGGAAACTGCACCAGATAATTGCTGGAGGCAATCACCAGAATATGAAACAAGGTTAACCATACCAAGGCCTTGCGCTGCTGCGCCTGGGTAAATGAATACATAAAAATCTTTCTCGCATCAAAACCTGCCGGCAAGCTTGCCGGCGGGCGTCAATCAATCAAACAGGTTTCAGACGGCCTGTTTTATACAAGGCCGTCTGAAAATAAAAATAGGCGTTTATTGCATATCGTGGTGAAACAGGCGTTCGCGGGCAAGCGCCTCGAATTCGGTGGCGGGCGCGCCGTAGTTGGCAAACGGATGGATGGCGATGCCGCCGCGCGGGGTGAATTCGCCGAACACTTCGATGTATTTCGGCTGCATCAGTGCAATCAGGTCTTTCATGATGATGTTGACGCAGTCTTCATGAAAATCGCCGTGGTTGCGGAAGCTGAACAGATAAAGCTTGAGCGATTTGCTTTCCACCATTTTCACAGCCGGAATATAACGGATATGGATGGTGGCGAAATCGGGCTGGCCTGTCATCGGGCACAGGCTGGTGAATTCGGGGCAGACGAATTTGACGAAATAATCGTTGTCCGGATGTTTGTTGTCGAATGCTTCCAATACTTCGGGCGCATATTCGGTTTGGTATT
Source organism: Neisseria sp. (assembly GCA_030538415.1). Lineage (GTDB taxonomy): Bacteria > Pseudomonadota > Gammaproteobacteria > Burkholderiales > Neisseriaceae > Neisseria. The sequence goes on from JAUNTY010000072.1 coordinate 3,014, forward strand.
GCGTGTGTTGGTTGCCCAGCAGCGTGATGCCGCCGAGCTCTTCCGTGTTGCGGGACATGGGGTTTCCTTAGTTTTTTAATGTGGGAGGATTGCGAACCACGATGGCAAAAGCGTGCTATTTTAATATAAAGAGGGTCGGATGTGAGCATTATTTATCGGCTGTTTGTTGCGGAACAATAATTTCAATCTGCATAAAAGGGAACGAAACACAAAAACCGCATACTAAAGCATCAAAGTGTCATTTTCTGATAAGCAAATGTGGTTGCAACTAGGGCTTCCTGATAATTCGATTTACGGTTGCTTTTTGCCCCTGAAAACGCATCTGCTGCGTTAAAAAGCCTCGCAAGATGTCCAATCTTGCTGCGTTTTGGCTGGTTTTACTAGCGCAGCGTGTAAAACCGCCCTCTTTGAGTAGCCTTGCATCTGCATTTTCAGGAACAAAAATCCCCTCATAAACGAATTGTCAGGAAGCCCTAGCATAAATAAAAAATATCAAAAACACCTTATGTGAATGTAATATGAGATAAAAGGCATTTTTTATGTATAATCGGAAGGCATGATAAATGCTTAATCCGCCTGTTGGCAGAGCTAACCGATTATCTTGTTTTTAATCATGCAAATGAGTGTTTCGTTTAAGATGGGATTATCAGTAAAACAGATTGCCGCAGGCATGCTGTTTTTCAATCCAATACTACCCTGTTGAGAAGAGATAATGAGTTTTTCACAAATCGAGCTGACGAACGCGCTGCGCCTGCTGTCTGAGCGCTTACCCCAATTTTCAGAGCAACAGGCGCAGTCGAGCCGCCTGCTGCGCGTGGTGACCGAGCGTTTGAGTAGTCACCTGAACGAAGGCCTGAAAGAGTTCGGCATCAATGAAAACCTGTGGTTTGCCATGATGGCGGTTTACGTGAGCCCCAACAGCGAAATCCTGCCCTCGCGCCTGAGCGATTTGATGGATCTCACCCGCACCAGCGCTACCCGCCTGTCTGACGAGATGGTGGAGCACGGTTGGGTGGAGCGCCACATTAATCAGCAAGACCGCCGTCAAATTGTGCTAAAATTAACCGCTGAAGGTGAGGCGTTTATCCAGAAAGTGTGGCCGCAGATTTCCAGCAAGACCGGCGCGGCCTGGGAAGACTTCACCAATGACGACTATACCCAGTTGCAACATCTGTTGAGCAAGCTGCTCACCCGTCTGGGCGGTTAAGCGCCGCTGCAGGCCGCAACGGGTTTGAAAGATATAGAGCCCGAAACATGAATATTCAATCTGCCAAGTGCGGCCTGGGCATACTTGTCATCAGTATGCTTGGTGCCTGCGCCCCGTTTGGCAAACAATCGCCGTTGGAAACTCCAACGGCGTATTCGTTGCCGCAAGGTCAGTCTGCCCGCATCGCGAATGCGCAATGGTGGACGCAGCTCAAAGACCCCCAACTCAACCGTTTAATCAGCCAGGCTTTAGCCGCTTCGCCCAATCTGCGCATGGTGCGGGCGCGTTTTGAACAGGCGCAGGCGCAGTTGGGCATCACCGAATCGGCCGCCAAAACCCAATTGGGGCTGGCCGTGAACGGTATCGGCACTTATGTTTCCCACAAACCTTCCGCCCAGGATTTGGACACCAACCACACGCTCGCCATTGCCAGTGCGGCTTTGCAGGGCAGCTGGTCATTTGATTTTTGGGGCAAAAACCGGGCGCAGGTAGCGTCTGTGTTGGGGCGGCGCCAGGCGCTCGCATATGAAGCGGAGCAAACACAGCTTGAGTTGGCCAATGCCGTGGCGGCGCAGTATTTTGCCTGGCAGAGCCTGGCGGCGCAGCAGCAACTGCTGGCGCAGCGCCTGAGCGATGCGGCGGAAACCGAGAAAATCCTGAAGCAGCGTATTCGCGCCAATTTGTTGCCGGCCAGCGCTTCCTATCCGGCGGAAATGGCGCAGCAGCAGATTCAGGCGCAACAATTGCAGCTGGAGCGCAACATGGCACGGGTGCGTCACAGCCTGGCCGTATTGAGCGGACAGGCGCCGAATGCGCTGGACAGGCAAATGCCTGCCGCATTGGCGGTTGCGCCATCGTTGCGGGCGGCCGATATTCGTGCGGACTTGTTGGGCAGGCGCCCCGATATCGCCGCCCAGCGCGCCTTGCTGACATCGCGTTCGCAAAATATCGAGGCAGCCAAGGCCGAGTTTTATCCGAATATCGAATTGAAACTGCTGGCCGGTTTGTCGAGCATTGATGCGTTCGGCGTGATTCGCAGCGGCCATTCCGGCATGTTGGGCATTGTTCCGGCCGTCAGTCTGCCGATTTTTACATCGGGTGCATTGCAATCCAGGCTGGCTCTGCGCAATGCGGAGTATAACGAACAAGTGGCCGTTTACGACCAAACGGTCTTGAATGCCATGCGTGCGGCGGCGGATGCGGTCAGCGACTACCAGACCCTGCAGGGGCAGGCGCTCATGCAGCAACGGGCGGCGGCGATTTCTGAAAAAACGGCACGTTCCACGCAGCGCCGGGTTGGCGCGGGTCTGGAAAATAAATTGGCTTATCTGCAAAAGCAGGATGAGGCTTTACAGCTGAAAATGCAGGCGGCGCAGGCGCAGGGTGATTTGCTCACGGCGTGGAGCAATCTGCATGCCCAGCTTGGCGGCGGCTTTCGGGTGGAGTAAACTGTAGAAAGCAAAAAGCAAGATATTGTTCCGATATGGAACCAAGTGTGTTGTATCGTGATAATATTTGACTGGTTTATATGGTCGGAGAAATGAGATTCTGATACAAGGCGGCGAGCCGCAGACAGTACAGATAGTACGGCAAGGCGAGCCAACGCCTTAGCAGAAACTCATTTCTTCGGCTATAGCTGTGTTTTCAGACGGCCTGCTTGGTGTGTATCGAGTAGGCCGTCTGAAAGTTGGGGCGGTCTGAAACAGCATTAAAGATATATTGACAAGATACGGAATATTAAGGAAATGAGCACTTCCGAACAAAATGATGCGGCTTTGGCGAAAACAGAAGCCGCAGCGCCGGCCAGAAAAGCACGCAAGATACCCGGGCACCGGAAACGTAACCTCACGCTGGTCACCCTGCTGTTTATCGCCATCGCCTTGGGCTTTGCGCTGATGTATTTCCTCGTCTGGCAAAATGAAGAGGAAACCGAAGATGCTTATGTGGCCGGCCATCTGGTGCAGATTACGCCGCAAATCGCCGGTACGGTGCGCAAGGTGGCGGTCGATGACACCGATATTGTCAAAAAAGGCGATGTATTGGTGGTGTTGGACGACAGCGATTTCCAACTGGCTTACGAGCGGGCACAAAACGATTTGATTCAGGCCATCCGCCAAAACAGGCAGCAAACGGCCGCTTCCACCCAGGCGCGTGCGCAAGTGCTGGCGCGCAAGGCCGAATTGGCAACTGCCCAGGCAGATTTGCGCCGCCGCGAATCGCTGGCGGGCACGGATGCGATTTCCGGCGAGGAGTTGAGCCATGCGCGCGCAGCGGTGGTGCAGGCGCAGGCAGCTTTGCGGGCGGTGGAGGCTGAGGAGGTGTCTGCCCAGGCGGCCATCGGCAACAATATTCCGCTGCGCCAGCAACCGGCTGTGCAAACCGCCGTGAGCCGCATCAAGGATGCCTGGCTGAATCTGCAGCGCACCCAAATCCGCGCACCGGTGGCAGGGCAGGTGGCCAAGCGCAATATCCAGGTGGGTCAGCGCACTGCACCGGGCACACCGATGATGGCGGTGGTGCCGTTGCAAAACCTGTGGGTGGATGCCAATTTCAAGGAAATCCAGCTGCGCAGGATGCGTATCGGCCAGCCGGTGAAAATGACTGCCGATTTGTATGGAAACAAAGTGGTGTATCATGGCAAGGTGATGGGTTTGTCGGCAGGTACCGGCAGCGCGTTCTCGCTGCTGCCGCCGCAAAATGCCACCGGCAACTGGATTAAAGTGGTGCAGCGTGTGCCGGTGCGCATCAGCCTTGACGGCGAAGAGTTGCAGGAGCATCCGCTGCGGGTAGGCTTGTCGATGGCGGTGAATGTGGATACCACCGACGGCAGCGGCCAAACCATGGCGGCAGTGGCGGAGAAAACCGCCGCCGTGCCGGAAGCCGATGCGGTAGACTGGACTGTTGCCGATGAATTGATTGAGCAGATTTTTGAAAAATACGCCAAATCGAAATAGTGTTTCAGACGGCCTCGGAATACCGCAGGCCGTCTGAATGTTTTATCGGCGGATGTCTGTCTTGTTTGTTGGGGCAAAGAAGCCGAACCGCTGCCTCCGATTGCGGAAGGTGCGGTTTGTATTCGGGCTCCACTCCGCCATATATAGTCGTTTCAATTTAGATTGAGACAAGGCAGCAAGCCGCAGACAGTACAGATAGTACGGTAAGGCGCAGCAACGTTGTATCAAACTAACGGAACGACTATAAAAAATGACTGTGCAGACGGCTCCTCTATGGGCTTGCTGATACGGTAGCAGGTGAAAATAAATGAATTATCCTCCGTTGCAGGGCATGCGGCTGGTGTTGGTAACGCTGGCTCTGAGTCTTGCGGTGTTTATGGAAGTGTTGGATTCGACCATTGCCAATGTGGCCGTTCCGGTCATCGCAGGCGATTTGGGTGCGGCCACCACGCAGGGCACTTGGGTGATTACCTCGTTTGCCGTGGCCAATGCCATTTCGGTGCCGCTTACCGGTTTTATGGCGCGCAGGTTTGGCGAAGTGAAGATTTTTGTGTGGTCGGTGATTGGTTTTGTGGTGATGTCGTGGTTGTGCGGCATTGCCCACAGCCTTGGGCTGCTGGTGTTGTTTCGGGTGCTGCAGGGCTTTGTTGCAGGGCCGCTGATTCCGTTGTCGCAAAGTTTGCTGATGGCCTCTTATCCGCCGGAAAAGCGCACACTGGCATTGGCGCTGTGGGCGATGACGGTGGTGGTGGCGCCGGTGTTGGGACCGATTTTGGGCGGCTGGATTTCGGACAACTGGCATTGGGGCTGGATTTTCTTTATCAATATTCCCATCGGTATCGCCGCCGCGATTGTTGCGTGGCGGCAGTTGCGCGAACGAGAAACTGAAATCGCCCGTACGCCGATTGATTACACCGGCCTGGTGCTGATGGTGCTGGGTATTGGCGCGCTGCAAATGATGCTCGATCGCGGCAAGGAGCTGGATTGGTTTGCTTCCACCGAAATTATTGTGTTGGCCGTCACGGCGGTGGTGTGCCTCACTTATTTTGTGGTGTGGGAATTGGACGAAAAATACCCGATTGTGGATTTGTCGTTGTTTAAAGATCGCAATTTTACCGTGGGCGTGGTGGCGGTGTCGCTCGGTTTTATGCTGTATATGGGCACACTCACGCTGCTGCCGCTGGTGTTGCAGTCGCATTTGGGCTACACCGCCACCTGGGCCGGGTTGGCCGCGGCGCCGGTGGGTATTTTGCCGGTATTGCTGTCGCCGATAATCGGTCGTTTCGGCAACCGGCTGGATATGCGCTGGCTGGTAACGGCAAGTTTTCTGGTGTTTGCCTTTACCTTCCATTGGCGCACCAGCTTTTATGCGGGGATGGATTTCGGCAATGTGGTGTGGCCGCAATTCTGGCAGGGCTTGGGTGTGGCCATGTTCTTCATGCCGCTTACTGCGATTACCCTCTCAAGAATGAAAGGCACGCAGATTGCGGCGGCGAGCAGTTTGTCGAATTTTTTGCGGGTGTTTATGGGTGGCGTCGGGGTGTCGATTGTGACGACCTTGTGGGAAAAGCGGGAAGCCTTGCACCATACACGGCTTGCCGAAGAAATTACACCGTATTCAGATAGCGTGAATCAGGCCGTGCAGGGTATGGTGCAAAGTGGCATGTCACAAGAGCAGGCAATGGCCAATGTGGTGCGTTCGATTACCCAACAAGGTTTTATCATCGGCTCCAATGAAATTTTCTGGGGCGGCAGTATCTTGTTTGTGATTTTGATTGTCGTGGTCTGGTTCGCCAAGCCGCCGTTTGGCTCAGGCATGGGTGGCGGACATTGATTTATACAATATGGATTTAATATATCAAGAGGCCGTCTGAAAGCTTTCAGACGGCCTCTTGATATATTCTCAATGTGATAATTTCAATGAAAGCTAAGTAATAAATCCCTGAATGCATTGGGGTCTTTGATAAACGTCATTTCACCTTCCTGCGGGAAATGAAAATCCAGTAAACGAGATACCCAAAAGCGGATGCATCCCGCGCGTCGGGCGGTCGGATAGTATGCTTTCTCTGCCTCACTCAACGGGCGGATGCTTTCGTAGCCCTTAATAAAAGCCTTCTCAAGCGGGCTGTTTAATTTGTTTTCGGCGGTGCGCGCCCAATCATTCACTGCGATTGCCAGGTCATACATGAAATTGCCGTTGCAGGCATAGTAAAAATCAATAAATCCGGCGACTTGTTCACCGTCAAGCAATACATTGTCTTTAAACAAGTCGGCATGAATGATACCAGAAGGCAAATGTCCGCCCGGATGGTTATCCAGATAATCGATTTCACTTTTCAGCAATGCTGCATCACTTGCCTCCAATACCGGCAATAGCCGCTGATAAGCCGCATGCCACCAAGCTGTATAGCGGGGGTTTTCCATTTTCAACGGGAAACTTTGTCCGGCCAGATGCATTTGAGCCAGCATTGCGCCGGTGTGAAAACATTGCCCCAGCGTAGGCCAGCTGGTGTCGGAGCCTTTCAGACGGCCGACCAGACAGGCAGGTTTGCCAGCGAGTACAGAATCAAAATGCCCGTCTTTTTTGGCCAAGGGGGCAGGACAAGCCACACCGTTATCACTCAAATGTTGCTTTAGCAGCAGAAAAAAAGGTAATTCCTGCTGAGTCAAAGCTTCAAACACAGTTAAAACAAATTTGCCGGTGCTGGTGGTCAAAAAATAATTGCTGTTGGTAATGCCTTGGGCAATGCCTTGGAGAGAGACAAAGTCGCCCAAATCGTATTGTTCCAGAAAATGGCGCATTTCATCGTCTGAAACGCTGGTGTATACAGACATGCTGGCCGCCTATATGTCTATTAAATTGAAAATAATGGCACATATCATACCAAAAACCACATAAAAGAGGGGGATAAAAGTATCAGGGAATTTGATTGCAGAGGCCGTCTGAAAGAATTGAAAGCGTAACCAGTGGGTGGGGTAAAAATAAATTCCCAGTTAAAACAGACTGATGATTAGATTTTGCGAAATA